>NZ_JASJXN010000021.1:0-95223 GCF_035018705.1 Undibacterium sp. RTI2.2
AAAAAGCATCATTTTATTTTTTAAAAATTCAACCTTTGCTGAAACGGCTCTGATTAAGGCTGTCATGCAAAGGTCTCACAGAGACTTTTTAAAATCTATGACTCAATTTGCATTTGTTTTTCCAGGGCAGGGTTCGCAAGCCATTGGCATGTTAAACGGCTTTGCCGATAATCATATTGTGCAGCAAACAATTACTGAAGCGTCGGATGCATTGCAGTTCGATTTGGGTAAATTGATTGCCGGTGGCCCAAAAGAATTACTTGATTTAACGACCAATACTCAGCCTGTGATGCTGACAGCAGCGGTAGCTTGTTACCGCGCCTGGATTGCGGCTGGCGGTGCCATGCCTGCGTTGGTCGCAGGACATAGCTTGGGTGAGTATTCCGCTTTAGTTGCTTCCGGCGTGATCGCGTTTAAAGATGCAGTGCCATTGGTGAGATTTCGTGCGCAGGCCATGCAAGACGCTGTGCCCGTTGGTCATGGCGGTATGGCCGCTATTTTGGGATTGTCAGACGAAGATGTAATCGCGGCTTGCGCCGAAGCGATCATAGGTCACGCAGATGAAGTGGTCGAGGCGGTGAATTTTAATGCTCCGGCACAAGTTGTTATCGCAGGTAATATAGCTGCGGTTGAGCGGGCTTGTGAGATTGCAAAGACAAAAGGCGCAAAGCGCGCCTTGCCTTTGGCTGTTTCAGCGCCATTTCATTCTTCATTGCTGAGGCCTGCGTCTGATAAATTGCGGGATTGTATGGCAGGTTTGAATTTTTCTGCGCCGGTTATTCCTTTGATAAATAATGTCGATGTGGCGATTATTAATGACGTTGCTGCAATCAAAGACGCGCTGGTGCGTCAGGCAGCAAGTCCTGTGCGCTGGGTTGAAACAGTACAAAAAATTGGCTCTAGCGGATTGACGCATGTAATTGAATGCGGACCGGGCAAAGTGTTGACTGGTTTGACCAAGCGCATTAATGGTGAGTTGATTAGCGATGCAATCTTTGATCAGGCGTCGTTAGAAAAGGTGATGGAAATTTTAAAATGACACAACAATTAGTAAATCAGGTTGCACTTGTTACTGGTGCATCTCGCGGTATAGGTAAGGCCATAGCCATTGCTTTAGCTACAGCTGGCGCGCGCGTGATTGGTACTGCCACATCTGAATCTGGCGCCGCCGTGATTTCAGAATATCTTGCTGAAGTGGGGCCAAATGCAGGTAAGGGCGTCGCTCTGAACGTCAACGATGTCGCACGTTGCACTTCTTTGGTAGAAGAAATTCAAAAAGAATTTGGCTGCTTGTCTATCTTGGTTAACAATGCTGGTATTACCCAAGATCAATTGGCGATGCGTATGAAAGAGGAGGAGTGGGATAGTGTTATCTCGACTAATCTAAGTTCCGTCGGGCGTCTTTCACGCGCCGTATTGCGCGGTATGATGAAGGCGAAACACGGGCGTATCATCAATATCACCTCAGTCGTCGGTTCTGCTGGCAACCCTGGGCAAATGAACTACGCAGCCGCAAAAGCTGGTGTTGCCGGTATGAGTCGTGCGCTGGCGCGTGAAATTGGTAGCCGTAACATTACAGTTAATTGTATCGCGCCTGGTTTTATTGACACAGACATGACCAAATCGTTGACAGACGATCAAAAAGCGGCAATTCTGCAGCAAATTCCATTGGCTAGATTAGGGCAGCCGGAAGATATTGCAGCCGCAACTCTTTTTCTCGCATCACCTGCAGCGGGTTATATTACCGGTACAACGTTGCATGTTAATGGCGGGATGTATTTAAGTTAATTTCGATTAATTTAGTTTTATTGGTATTTATCGGGTTAATCGCTGCAAATAAGCGGAGATATGCCTGTAAAATGCTTACTTGCTTTTTTTGCGCGCAAACCTGCTAAAATGCGCGCACTTTCTGAAACCACTAATGGAGAATCACATGTCAGATATCGAACAACGCGTTAAGAAAATCGTCGCTGAACAATTGGGCGTCGCTGAAGCAGACATCAAAATCGAATCTTCCTTCGTGGATGATCTGGGTGCTGATTCCCTTGATACAGTTGAATTGGTCATGGCTCTTGAAGATGAGTTCGAAATGGAAATTCCTGACGAACAAGCTGAAAAAATTACTACTGTGCAACAAGCAATCGACTACGCTACTGCGCACGTTAAGGTCTAATATTGGCTTTAAGCCTTTTGAGTTGTCATGTAATCGTCTGCGGTCATCGCTGTATTGCCGCGACGAAATCTAAGCATAACCAGTTTTCAAGTCCAGGAGAAGCGCTTGAGCCGTACGCTTAAACGTCGTGTCGTGGTCACCGGTCTCGGTTGCGTTTCCCCAGTTGGCAATACTATTGCCGATGCATGGGGTGGCGTAACTGCAGGCAAATCCGGTATTGCCACTATTACCAAATTTGATGCAACACCTTTCTCTACGCATTTTGCGGGAGAGGTTAAAGGTTTCAATATCGAGGAATACATCCCCGCTAAAGAAGCTCGCAATATGGATACGTTTATCCATTACGGTGTGGCTGCTGGAATGCAAGCTTTCCGCGATAGTGGTCTTAACGTTACTGAAGAAAATGCTGAACGTATCGGCGTAATCGTTGGTTCTGGGATTGGTGGTTTGCCACTGATTGAAGAAACTAAAGATATTTTGACTGAGCGTGGCCCACGTCGTATCAGCCCGTTCTTCGTTCCTGCCTCAATCATTAATATGATTTCTGGTCACTTATCGATTAAGTTTGGCTTAAAAGGGCCAAATCTGGCGATTGTTACTGCTTGTACTACCGGCTTACATTGTATTGGTTCTGCCGCTCGTATGATCGAGTACGGTGATGCTGACGTCATGATTGCTGGGGGTGCGGAATCTACTATTTCTCCACTGGGTTTAGGCGGCTTTGCTTCTGCTCGCGCACTCTCTTCACGTAATGATGACCCAGCTACTGCATCCCGTCCATGGGATAAGGATAGAGATGGTTTTGTCTTAGGTGAGGGTGCCGGTGTCATGGTGCTGGAAGAATACGAACACGCCAAAGCACGCGGAGCCAAAATTTATGCAGAAGTGCTAGGCTTTGGTATGAGTGGAGATGCGTATCACATCACATCGCCATCAATGGATGGGCCTCGTCGCAGTATGGTCAATGCAATGAAAAATGCAGAAATCAATCCTGATCAAATTAACTACCTAAATGCACACGGTACGTCCACGTCTTTAGGTGATAAGAATGAAACAGATGCGATCAAAGCAACCTTCGGTGATTATGCTTATAAAATAACGGTCAATTCGACCAAATCGATGACCGGACATTTATTAGGCGGCGCTGGTGGTTTGGAATCTGTATTTACCGTTTTGGCGCTGCATCATCAAATTTCACCACCAACAATTAATATTTTTAATCAAGATCCAGAATGCGATCTCGATTACTGCGCTAATACGGCTAGAGAAATGAACATCAAATTTGCGATGAAAAATTCTTTTGGCTTTGGTGGTACAAACGGCACATTAATTTTTGGTAAAGTTTAAATCACTATTTTTGTAATTGATTTGCAAATCTAATTTGCCAGTTTAAATGAAATAATTCGGCACTTCAGTTCTTAGGAACGAAGTGCCGCTTTCTTTTGGTGACTCATGTCGATAAGCCTGTCTGCCACTATTGCACCATCACGCTGCTTATTATTAGCGACCGCCTGTATGTGTGTTCTGGTAACTGGTATCGTTGTGTGCAGTGTATGGTCGTTTGGGTGGCAACTAAGTTGGCATTTATTTTTTCGGTTGTTATTAATATTCGTAAGTCTAGTATTAATAGCTTATCGATTTATGGCATTCTTAAATAATCGTTTTTCAGTAAAAATAGATATTGCCGCTTCTGGCAGAATTATCTTGCGACGCTTTATAAAACAATCCGACGCATGGCAGTCATATGTGGTTACCATGACTGACGCAACTACTTTATGGCCGCATTTGTTACTGCTACATTTGCAGTCGCAAGATGATCAGGGACGGCGCATACATATTGTTCCCATTTTGCCTGACTGCGTTGATGCGCGCACCTGGCGTAAATTATCCGTAGCGTTGCGCTGGATTGCTATTCATCAGCAGGCGCAGAAAAATACAGCAGCACAACCTGGGAACTTTTAACCGGTGTATGTGATCTACACAGCATATCGCGTTTAAATTCTCCCGAAAATAGGAAACAGTGAGTGACGACAGAGCGCGAGATTGATCAACTACTTGTTGAGCGCGTCCAGCGTGGTGACAAAAAAGCATTCGAGCTATTGGTTTCTAAATATCAAAGGAAACTCATGCGGCTTGTGTCTCGTCTCGTCCATGATCAGGCAGAAGCTGAAGACGTGGTGCAAGAATCTTTTATTAAAGCTTACCGCGCGATGGGGAATTTTCGTGGAGATGCCGCTTTCTACACTTGGTTGTACAGAATCGGTGTGAATACTGCTAAAAATTATCTGGTGACGCAAGGACGGCGTGCACCAACTTCGACAGATGCTGATATCGAAGAGGCAGAAACTTTTGTCGACGCGGACGGACTAAGGGATATCAATACACCAGAGTCTTTGTTGGCCAGTAAGCAGATCGCAGATACTGTGAATAATGCAATGCTTGCCCTGCCAGAAGAATTGCGTAATGCGATTACTTTGCGTGAAATTGAAGGTTTGAGTTATGACGAAATTGCAGAAGTCATGTTGTGCCCGATTGGCACCGTGAGAAGCCGCATTTTTCGGGCAAGGGAGGCGATCGCTGAGAAGTTGCGTCCCATGCTGGGGACAACTCTGGATCAGCGATGGTGAAGCCAGACTAAGGCAGCGTCGAACACTGATAAGACAGACTGACAAAGTAGATTTGAATATATTAAGTAGTAAAAATTGCGGATAAGATCATGAAGACAGATACCACTAAACAAGAGCGCATTTCAGCTTTGCTCGATAATGAGCTAACTGATGCACAACTCGATATGGCGCTTGCCAGCCTGAGCGCTGCAGATCACGCGGAATCGAAAGAAGCATGGGAAATTTATCATCAGATTGGTGATGTATTGCGCTCTGATGATTTGTCGTTTAACTTAAGTGCTGATTTTTCTTCAAAAATGAAAGCGCTGCTAGACGCTGAACCTGTCGTCCTCGCGCCACAGTGCCAGCTAAGTCAAGTAAGTTCGACTCCAGCAGAGCCAACGCTGAGCTTCACCAATCGCTCGCGTTTTTCTCGCTACATGACAATGTCGGGTGTTGCTGCAGCTGTGTTGCTTGCGTTTGTATTAGTGCCGCAAATACCATCCAATTTAGGTGGTGATAACTTGCAAGCTAATCTCAATACTCAAGCCAATGTCGCCCAGATGAATGCGCCAGTCAATACGCCAAGCTCAGCGTTACAAAATTCATCTCTGACAAATGGAGATTTAGTACAGCTGGTTTCTAATACCACCGCACCGGAAGTAAAAGCTAAATTATCCGATCAGATAGAAATGTTGCGTGATCCTCGGCTGGATAGTTATTTACAGGCGCATCAGAAATTTTCTCCGCCTATAGAAAATGGTACGCAGTACGCAACCCGTGCTAACGTCCCTTATTCCAGTTCTGCAGCTCCCGCTTCTTTAGTATCGGAAAAATAGACACTATGCTGTTGCCGCGTTCAAGTTTTCCTTTATTTTTGCTGATTGCAGGTATTGCTGCGAGTCCTTTGCTATATGCGCAAAGTCAGGAAGCGCAGGACATACCAAGCCTGCTGCGTAAGATGCAAAGTTCAGCGCAAAAGCTTAATTATTCTGGCACCTTCGTATATCAGCAAGCGAATCAAATGCGCACCTCGCGCATTACGCATTTGTTGGAAGCCAATAACGAGCTAGAAAAACTAGAAATTTTGGATGGCAAGCCAAGAGAATACGTTAGACATAATGACGAGGTAACTTGTTATCTGCCTGAAAGTAAAACCATACAGGTTGAAAAACAAGTTACCCAAGAAGTATTCCCTTCTTTGCTCACCAGCAATGCACAATCCTTGCCAGAATCGTACTCGATTAAAAAAGCTGAACTTAGTCGCGTAGCAGGCTCCCAATGTCAGGTATTGAGCTTCGAGCCTAAAGATATTTATCGCTATGGCTATCGCTTGTGCATGGATCAGACCTCAGGTTTGTTATTACGTGCACAAACCGTTAATGCAAAAAATGAAGTTATAGAGCAAATTGCCTTCACCCAGCTTTATTTGGGTGATATCGATAAGAGCCGCGTTAAGCCAAGTTTTCAAAATACGGCACAATGGCATGTTGAAAACCTCACAGTACAGCCTAATATTAATTCTGGTTGGGTAGTCAAGGCTTTACCCGCGGGATTTAAGAAAAACCGTGAGATGAAGCGCTTGATTCCCGTGTCAATTGCACCAAATAGTTCAACTACGGCAGCGGCATCCGCTGCTAGTCAGCCTAAACCTCATGAAGTCATACAAATGATTTTTTCTGATGGCATTGCTGCGATTTCGGTCTTTATCGAGCCAGATACTCAAGGCCGGACTGAGGGTAGTTTGCAGCAAGGCGCGGTTACCATCATGGGTAAGCGTCATGGAGATTATTGGTTGACCGCTGTAGGCGAGGTACCATTTGCTGCAATTAAACAAGTCATAAACTCCATTGAATTTAAACCTAAGTGATGATGCCATGAAAATAACACCACGCTTTCCCGTCAAAAATTTTGTTTCCACCGTCATTTCCACTTTAACGATCAGTGCCTGTTTTGGCTTTATCGCCCCAACCGTGATGGGTGCGACATTGGCCGAGGCTACACCCGCATCTGCAACAGCTCCCCTAGTTACTGGCTTACCTGATTTTACGGACTTGGTAGATAAAACCAGTCCCGCCGTAGTGAATATCCGCACTACAGAAAAAATCCAGCAAGGGCAAATGGAAATGGGCGGGGATGACGAGCAGATGCAAGAGTTTTTCCGTCGCTTCTTCGGTATGCCCATTCCCAAGCAGCAACCTGCACCAACACCAAAAGGTCGTAAAAAAGCACCTCAGCAGCAAGAAGAAGAAATTCCGCGCGGCGTAGGCTCTGGTTTTATCATCTCGCAAGATGGGTACGTTCTGACCAACACCCACGTAGTTGAAGGCGCTTCAGAAGTCTACGTTAAACTCACCGACAAGCGTGAATTCAAAGCCAAAGTGATTGGCTCAGATCAACGTACTGACGTCGCCGTATTAAAAATCGAAGGTAGCAAGTTGCCACGTTTGTCGATTGGCGATTCAGACAAAATCAGAGCAGGCGAATGGGTACTGGCAATCGGTTCCCCGTTTGATCTGGACAACACAGTTACTGCCGGGATTATCTCTGCTAAGGCCCGTGATACCGGAGATTATCTGCCTTTGATCCAAACGGACGTTGCCGTCAATCCTGGCAATTCAGGCGGTCCGCTGATCAATATGCGTGGCGAAGTGATCGGTATTAACTCCCAGATTTATAGTCGCTCTGGCGGTTATATGGGCATCTCTTTCGCGATTCCGATTGACGAAGCTATGCGTGTCGCCGAGCAGTTAAAGTCTGGCGGCAAAGTCACCCGCGGTCGCATCGGTGTGCAGATTGGCGAATTATCTAAAGATGTTGCAGAATCTATCGGCTTGTCCAAAGCCCAAGGTGCTTTAGTTAGCCGGGTTGAGCCAGGCGCACCGGCAGACAAAGCGGGTATTCAGGACGGTGACGTCATCCTTAAATTTAATGGAGTAGCTATAGAAAAATCTAGCGATCTGCCACGTATTGTTGGCATGGTGAAGCCGGGTTCAAAAGCCACCATCTCCATTTGGCGTAAAGGTGCCGCACGTGAGTTATCCGTTGTGGTGGCGGAAGCAGAAGCTGATAATAAAGTCGCTGCGAAAACGGATAAAAAACCTAAGCGTGAACAAGCAACAAACGTCTTAGGTATTTTTGTCACCGACATGACCGACGCGCAAAAGAAAGAATTGCCAGGCGCCAGCGGTGTGGTTATCGATTCTGTTGAAGGCCCCGCAGCGCAAGCAGGTCTGCAACAGGGTGACATCATCCTGACCTTGAATAATGTCGATGTCAAAGATGCTAAGCAATTCGCTGCTATGGTCGCAAAACTTGATGCGAAAAAAGCTGCTGTCTTGTTAGTCCGCCGGGACAATATTTCTAAGTTCATCCCGATTCGTCCTGCTGCTCAGTAATTTGATTTTACGTTCGTCACCACATTAACAAAAACTGCCCGCACTCGTGTGGGCAGTTTTTTTGTAAGTGCTTGAACCCAGATTTTCCATTGGACCGCTACCACTTCGCAGAAGCGCAGACGGCGTGCGCTCTTCAGAGGGATAGCACCACCGCGATTTGAGTGGAAACGCTACAGCGACAATCGCACCTTTGGCGAACTGCCTGACGTTGTTGCTCCTCCTAGCAAGATGCAGCTTGCGTCGTCGTCGCGTCTAGCCAGTCAGTTCGCCAAAGGCAAACTTGTCGCTGTTCCAATGGAAAATCTGGGTTGAAAGACCTCTGTAGTAGTCACTTAGACCGAATCTATCCACTTATAATGACGTCAGAATTGTTTGGCAGTTTTTCGCCAGTTACATAATGATTGGCTTGAATGCTGAAAATATACTCTAGGTAAGTATATTTTAATTGTCCAATAGATCATTGGGTAATCTGGCGTATTGATAAAAATAATCGGGGAGTATAGGTAATATTCCTCTCAGATCAAAGTAAAATGACCGAATTCACCCTTTATTCCCGCAGTTATTGCCATCTTTGCGACGACATGCTGGCGCAGTTGCAAGCGTTTTCCAACGAGTTTAACTTCACCGTACATGTGCTGGATGTTGATGCCGACGATGCTTTACTCGCTTTGTATGATGAGTTAGTACCAGTACTCGTGGGTAAAAAAGCCGATGCGCCGGAGCAGCAGATTTGCCATTATTTTTTAGATCAAGCCAAATTGAAAGCATTTTTTGATGAGTAAAATCGACTCCACCTTCTCACTGTTTGATTATGAAGGCGAATTAATTTGTGGTGTGGACGAAGCGGGGCGCGGTCCCTTAGCTGGTCCTGTGATGGCTGCGGCAGTGATCCTTGATCCTGCGCATCCGATTGCTGGTTTGCGCGATTCTAAGAAACTGAGTGAGGCCAAGCGCGACCAGTTAGCGATTGAGATTAAGCAATATGCGCTGGCCTGGTCTATTGCCGAATGTTCTGAGCAAGAAATTGATGAGCTTAATATTTTGCAGGCCACCATGCTGGCAATGCGCCGCGCGGTAGAAGGTTTAACTATTCAGCCGACACTGGCACTGATTGACGGCAATCGTTGTCCTGTCATGTCGGTACGATCAGAGGCGATCGTCAAAGGCGATGACAAAGTACAAGCTATTTCAGCCGCCTCGATTTTGGCAAAAACGGCTCGTGACCACCGTCTGGCGCAATTGCATTTGCAGTATCCGCAATACGCTTTGGATCAACACAAAGGTTATCCTACCGCCTTACATTTGGCCTTGTTGCGTGAACATGGCGTCTCGCCAATTCATAGAAAATCTTATGCGCCGGTAAGAGCGTTGTTAAACTCTAGTTTCCAAAAGACTGCCCCCAATTTCTGACTCAATGAAATCAATTACTTCCCGCGATAATCCGCTCTTTAAAGAACTGAAGCTGCTTGCCACCAGCTCGCAAGCGCGTCGTAAGTCTGGCCGTACTTTGCTAGATGGCGTGCATTTATGTCAGGCATATTGGCAGCATCTGGGCGCACCGCAAATCTGTATTATTTCTGAGGGTAGCGTCCATCACCCTGAGGTGGAATCAATACTCTCGCTGTGTAGCGAAAAAGCGCAATGTATTTGCCTGCCTGATGCTTTATACGATGCGTTGAGCCAAGTTGAACACGGCATTGGCGTCATGTTTATCATCGCCACGCCTGATCCGGTATTCCCGGCACTGCTGCAAGAATCCTCAGTCTTGCTCGATAATTTACAAGATCCTGGCAACTTAGGATCGATCTTGCGCAGCGCCGCTGGCGCAGGTATTCGCAATGTCTTTTGTAGTCCCGGTACCGCTTTTGCGTGGTCGCCTAAAGTGATGCGGGCGGGGATGGGCGCACATTTTTTGCTAAATATTTTTGAGAATGTTGATCTGCACAGTTTGCTCAACAATACCCGCATACCGATTCTGGCAACCAGCTCGCATACGACACAGACGATTTATCAGGTGAATTTAAATCAGCCTGTCGCATGGCTATTCGGCCATGAAGGGCAGGGCGTAGCAGAGGATTTGATGGCGCTGTCAAGCCACACCGTTACTATTCCGCAGCGGGCAGAAATCGAGTCGCTGAACGTGGCTGCCAGTGCGGCAATTTGTTTTTTTGAGCAAGTCAGACAATCGCTGTAAATTGTAAGGTTACATAAAAAATAGAGCGCCAATTTCGCGCTCTATTTTTTTGATTTTTTTGATTTTTTGATCAAGACTACCTAACAGGCATCAAGGATGCAGCCGATACCAATAATGATAACAACGGCTAAACCCCAGTTTTTCATACACCCGGATGGCTGTTGCATTTGTCGCTACGACTTGCAGATAAGCATCGCTGGCACCGCCTGATTTACCCCATGCCATGAGTTTGCTGCAAAGTTGTTGTGCCAACCCTCGCCCGCGAAAATCGGGATGCGTGACGACATCAAATAATCCCAACTGTGTACCAGTGATCACGCCAAGTCCGCAGCAGACTATTTGGCCGCCTTCTCGCAATACCGCAAAAGCGCATTGACCTTGGATCGCTTGCAGCATTCGCAGATGGATTTTTTGTCCTACTGCCTCATAACCAGATAGTTCTTGGAAAGCGCTCAGCCACGGTTTTACCTCAATGAGGAAGTCCTGTTCATGAGCATCATCGCCCATATCGTTGATACGACTTTCAGCCAAATTGACTGTCATCACCAGCGACAAATCGGCAAACTGATAGCCTTGCTTTTCTAAGCTCTGGTCAACCTCGGGCGACGTACAAAAAGACGCCAGGCGGAAAATAGGTTTTAGCTTGCGTGCGTGGAAAATTGCTTCGATGTGCTTGATCTGTGTTTCTGGCAAGCTCGTGATCCTGACTAAGGCATTCGCAGAATTGGCGCGCTTGGTATACCCCTCAGAAAAACGCAGCCGCCAGCCGCCAAAGTCTTGTTGCTCCAGTGCAGGCCATGCGGCAAACGCCGCTTGTTCTATCGTGTGCATAAAAATATCTGTTTTTGGTTTTCTCGGCAGAAAATCAGCTACAGGTTTTCCTTTGATGATTTTTATACTCCCAGTGAGTACATATTAAGTGTCCATATAATCATTGGACACTGTGGCATATTTATTAAAAATAATGGGGAGTATATTGATTTGTGCCGGAATTTTTTGGTATTAAACCTACGAGTTGGCTTGAAAATGAGTGCGTAACGCAGAGGTACAAAGAACGCAGAGCTGATTTACTCCCTGCGTTTTTGCTTCTACTCAGCGCCATGATTACTTGACTTTAAGCTACTTAGTAAATCCTCACATCCGATTTAATCTCTTGCAAAATTGTGGTGGAGATTTCTTCGATTGACTTGGTGGTGGATGATAACCAGCGTATGCCTTCACGCTTCATCATCGCTTCGGCTTCGTTGACTTCATAGCGACAATTTTCTAAAGACGCATATTTGCTGCCAGGGCGGCGCTCGTTGCGGATCTCGGATAAACGCTCTGGCGCGATGCTCAAGCCAAAAATTTTTGCCTTATACGGTGGCAGGTTGGACGGTAATTTGCCACGCTCAAAATCATCCGGTATCAAAGGATAATTCGCTGCTTTAATCCCGTATTGCATTGCCAGGTAGAGACTGGTCGGAGTTTTGCCCGAGCGTGATACGCCGACCAGAATGACATCGGCTGCCGACAGATTTTTATGCGATTGACCGTCGTCATGCGCTAATGAAAAGTTGATTGCCTCGATCCGGTTTTTATATTCTTCCGAATCGGTCATGTTGTGGCTGCGACCTATGGTGTGGCTGGATTTCACGCCCAGCTCGTGCTCCAGTGGCGCGACAAAGGTCTGGATCAAATCCATATGCATGCCCTTGGATTTAAATACCACTTCGGCCAGATCCGTTTTAACCAGGGTAGAAAAAATAATAGGGCGATTGCCGTCAACAGCCAAAGCCTCATTAATTTTGCGCGCCGCGTCATGCGCTTTGTCTAAGGTGTCGATGAAGGGTAATCGAACTTGCTTAAACTTTAAGTCAAATTGGGTTAAAACTGAATGACCAAAAGTTTCGGCAGTAATACCCGTACCATCCGATACAAAAAATACGGTCCGGTTAGCGGGTGGAATGGGCGGTTGTAGTGGATCAGGCATGGAGTCTTTGCTCGGCTGGGTGGATGACTTGTTTGCACAGCGATTTATTTCGCCGCACAAAAATTCTTTCTATACTTATAACAAAAAAGACGCTAAATTCTAACTTTACGTGGGCAAATTAGCTGGCACTCCATGTAAAATGGCAGCCAGCAAGTTGCACGCAATAAGTACTTTTCTTTCAGCTCCTCTTTGTCTTCGCGCATTGATACTAAGAATAACAAAAAAATAGCGATGGACGAAGTAGTTTGCACTAAGTAAGAGCATTCAGAGCAGTAAAGACTCGTATCGATTAGCATGTCCCATGACTAGTACAGATTTCTTACCATCAAAAAGAGGTTGTTATGTCCAACGCAGCAATTACCGAGGCAACTTATGTCGCCTCGTTTGAGCATTTACGAATGACGGATGTTGAATCCGTCGGCGGGAAAAATGCATCTTTAGGCGAAATGATTAGCCAGCTGGCAACGGCAGGTGTCCGTGTTCCGGGTGGTTTTGCCACTACAGCACAGGCTTTCCGTGATTTTTTATCGTATAGCGAAAACGGCGGCGCACCATTGGCGCAGCGTATCGCTGATCGCCTCGTCAGTTTAGATATTGAAGACGTCAAAGAACTGGCAAGAGCGGGTGCCGAAATCCGTCAATGGATTATTGATACGCCGTTTCAGCCACGTTTGCAAAAAGAGATTGAAGAGTTTTATAACCGCTTGGTTGCAGACTCGGCGGCGGAAATGTCATTTGCTGTGCGCTCCTCAGCCACGGCAGAAGATTTACCAGATGCCTCATTTGCAGGTCAGCAAGAGACTTTCCTCAACGTGGTCGGCATCGACAACGTGTTAGAAGCGATGAAGCATGTTTTTGCATCGCTGTATAACGACCGTGCCATTTCCTACCGTGTACACAAAGGCTTTACGCATGCTGAAGTTGCCTTGTCAGCGGGTGTGCAGCGCATGGTACGTTCTGATCTGGGCGCGGCTGGTGTGATGTTCACGATTGATACCGAGTCCGGTTTTAAGGACGTGGTTTTCATCACATCCAGCTACGGTCTGGGTGAAACAGTAGTGCAGGGCGCTGTCAATCCTGATGAATTTTATGTCCATAAGCCGATGCTGGAGCTGGGTAAATTGCCAGTGATCCGCCGCAATATCGGCTCCAAGCTGATCAAAATGGAATTTACTGGCGAAGCCAAAGCAGGTCGCTCTGTTAAAACAGTCGATGTCCCTATCGAGCTGCGCAATCGCTATTCGCTCAACGATACTGAAGTGGTTGAGCTGGCCAAGTACGCTGTCATCATCGAAAAACACTACGGTCGTCCTATGGATATCGAGTGGGGCAAAGATGGTCGTGACGGCAAACTCTACATTTTGCAGGCACGTCCAGAAACCGTTAAATCACAACAAAAATCAACCGATGCGCAGCAACGCTTTAAGCTCAAAGGTACCGGCACAGTTATTACATCTGGCCGTGCCATTGGGCAGAAAATCGGCGCAGGTCGCGTCCGTGTGATCCATGATCCATCCGAAATGGAACGTGTACAACCAGGTGACGTATTAGTTGCCGACATGACCGATCCTAACTGGGAACCCGTCATGAAGCGTGCTGCAGCCATCGTGACTAATCGCGGTGGCCGTACTTGCCACGCAGCGATTATTGCGCGTGAGCTGGGCGTACCCGCGGTGGTTGGTTGTGGTGACGCGACAGAACTGCTGAAAGACGGCACGCTGGTCACCGTATCTTGTGCCGAAGGTGACGAAGGCAAAATCTACGACGGTTTGCTAGAGACAGAAATCACGGAAGAAATGCGTGGCGAATTGCCTAAGCTCCCACTCAAAATTATGCTCAATGTGGGCAATCCGCAATTGGCATTTGATTTCCAATCCGTACCAAACGAAGGTGTGGGTCTGGCGCGTTTAGAGTTCATCATCAACAACAATATCGGTGTTCATCCAAAAGCGATTTTGGAATATCCGAATATTGATGCAGATCTGAAAAAAGCAGTCGAGTCGGTTGCTCGTGGTCACGCTTCTCCAAGAGCGTTTTATGTCGATAAATTAGCCGAAGGTATCGCTACCATTGCCGCTGCGTTCTGGCCAAAAAAAGTCATCGTGCGTTTGTCTGATTTTAAATCGAACGAATATAAAAAGTTGATCGGCGGATCACGTTACGAGCCGGATGAAGAAAATCCGATGTTAGGCTTCCGCGGTGCAGCGCGTTATCTGGCAGGTGACTTTGCTGAGTCGTTTGAGATGGAATGCCTGGCAATGAAACGTGTCCGTAACGACATGGGACTGACTAATGTCGAGATTATGGTGCCTTTCGTCCGTACTTTAGGACAGGCCGAAAAAGTCATTAATTTGCTCGCCAAAAACGGCCTCAAGCGCGGTGAAAACGGCTTGCGCATTATCATGATGTGCGAGGTCCCATCTAATGCGATTTTGGCAGAAGAATTCTTGCAATTCTTTGATGGCTTCTCGATTGGTTCCAACGATCTGACTCAGCTTACGCTGGGCTTAGATCGTGATTCTGGTATGGAGTTACTGGCGGCTGATTTTGATGAGCGTGATCCTGCTGTGCGTGCTTTGCTGTCACGCGCTATTGCTGCCTGCATCAAATTGAATAAGTACGTTGGTATTTGTGGTCAGGGTCCATCCGATCATCCTGACTTTGCAGAATGGTTGATGAAGGAAGGTATAGAGTCGATTTCACTCAATCCTGATTCTGTCATTGATACCTGGCAAAAACTGGCGGCTGTGAGCAAATAAAAAACTCACCAATTTCAGTCGTCAGTAGCAAAATAAAGCGTGAGCCTGTATCAAAAACAGGCTCACGCTTTTTTGTTGGTGCGCCGCAACAAGACTGATTTTAGTGGTTGTAGTTTACGGAATTTAGACTAGACTACCGATGCCTTAACAGTAATAAAAATAAAATCAATACTCCAACAAAATTCATAAAAATAGCCCTCGCTGCCAAAAGGTAGCGAGGGCTTTTTTTTACAGAATTTGGTGAGTAAATTCTCAACGCGATTACCGATGACCGTTTGAAACAAATCGCGCAGAATACGACGATTCACCGATGTTGGCGATATTGAACCTGAATAGTGATGAAAAAAGATAAGGAGAAAAAACGACTATGAACGCATGGATGATGTGGCTGGTGTTGGCGGGTTTGGTGGTGATACTAGAATTGTTTACCGGCACTTTTTATTTGTTAATGATTTCTATCGGCATTGTGGCTGGTGCCTTGGTTGCTTTCTTCAATTTTGGTGTCTCCACACAATTGATTATTGCCGCTTTGGTGGGTGCGGTTGCTACGGTTACGCTGCACAAAAGTAAGTATGGTTTTACAAAAAACGTGGATGCGGCACGTGATCCGAATGTGAATATGGATATTGGTCAGCGCATACAAGTCGATGAATGGAAGGATGCTGGCAACGGTAAATTTAATGCACGCACCATGTATCGCGGTGCAATGTGGGATGTAGAGTTGCAGCACTCCGCTGGGTATCCTGGCGTATATGTGATTGATGAAATACAAGGAAGTCGTTTAATTGTAAAACCGTCGTAAAACACGGCAATGCCGTCGCAAATATTTAGTCGTAATGACTTAGTAGCCGCACTTGTTAGCGGTGCTTAGTAGCAATACTTAGTTGCTGTAATTAGTCACTATATTGAGTCATCTTAATTTGTCTGTAACCGATGTGAATTTTATGGAGTGTATATGGGTAGTTTTAGTGGTGTAGCTTTAATTCTGTTTGTTCTGGCAATGGTCTTTGTCATCAAAACCATTAATGTCGTGCCGCAACAGCATGCTTGGGTAGTCGAGCGTTTGGGTAAATATCATGCAACTCTGGGGCCAGGTTTAAACATTGTTGTTCCTTTTGTTGATCGCATAGCCTACAAACATATTTTGAAAGAAATCCCGTTGGATGTGCCACCGCAAGTCTGTATCACGCGCGACAACACACAGTTGCAAGTGGACGGTATTTTGTATTTTCAAATTACGGATGCGATGCGCGCATCGTATGGGTCTTCCAATTACATCGCTGCGATTACGCAACTGGCACAAACCACCTTACGTTCTGTCATCGGTAAGATGGAACTGGACAAAACATTTGAAGAGCGCGACCACATCAATACAACGATCGTGAATGCGATTGATGAGTCCGCCGCCAATTGGGGTGTCAAAGTCTTGCGTTACGAAATCAAAGACCTCACACCACCCAAAGAGATTCTGCATGCGATGCAGGCGCAGATTACTGCCGAGCGTGAAAAACGTGCCCTGATCGCCGCGTCGGAAGGTCGTAAGCAAGAGCAAATCAATATTGCAACCGGTGAGAGAGAAGCCTCCATCGCCAAATCAGAAGGTGAAATGCAAGCATCGATTAACCGTGCGCAAGGTCAGGCAGCCGCTATCCTCTCTATTGCAGAAGCGAGTGCAGAAGCGATTCGTAAAACTGCCGCTGCGATGCAATTACCAGGTGGCTCTGATGCCGCTAATCTTAAAGTTGCAGAGCAATATGTAGCGGCCTTTGCCAATTTAGCTAAGACCAATAATTCCATCATTATCCCAGCCAATTTGGGTGATATGAGCGGCCTGATCGCCACCGCAATGCAAGTCGTCAAGTCCCAAAAAGTCATCGCAACAGAAGTGCCGCGACGACCTTCTTAATCTTCTTATGGAGCGTGACAGGCTCCCTATTTTTCCACAAAAAAAGCAAACAGTAGTTCAGCTAGCGCTTATCCAGTGCTAGTCAGGCCGCTGCATTTCCAGAAAATCGGGATTCATAAAAAAAGGATTCATCATGCTTGAAATTATTTTGGCAGTCTCCGTACTTGCCCTCATTATTTTGGTGTACGCCAGCAATATGCTGGTGTATATCTCCAACGAAAAAATCGGTATCGTAGAAAAGAAATGGTCACTGTCAGGTTCCTTAGAACATGGATTTATCGCCTTAAGCGGTGAGGCTGGTTTTCAGCCCGAAGTCTTACGTGGTGGCTTCCATTTATTCTTCCCATTCCAATATGCGATTCATCGGCATGATCTGGTAACGATACAGCAGGGCACGCTGGCCTATGTATTTGCCCGCGACGGACAAGCGATGGCGCCGACACAAAATCTAGCCTGCAATAAAACGGCAAATGACTTTACGGATGTGCGTGGATTTTTGACCAGCGCAGGTCAAAAGGGCTTGCAAAGAAAAATTCTGCGCGAAGGTACTTATGCGATCAACCTTGCTCAATTCGTCGTCTTGAGTTCTGAAAAAGTCTACGCCTTGCCTCTGCCAGGCGACACCAATATCAATAGCGAAGGTCAGGTCGTTGGTCAATTGGCAGAAATGTTAAATGAACTAAGAAAGCGTAGCGGCTTTCAGCCTCTGGTGATCCGTGACGATAAACTGGCTGTCATTACTACGCATGAAGGCCAATCTCTGCCAGAGGGCACCATCGTTGCACCCGTGGTTGGTGCCGATCCCCATCACGCTGCCAGCTATCACCATGATTATCAAAATCCTGAAGTTTTTATTGATGCTGGTGGTTATAAAGGTCGTCAATTACAAGTCTTGGTGGAAGGTACTTATTATCTGAATGCACGTTTCGCCAGTTATGAAATCGTAGAGAAACGCGTGGTCGCAGTGGGCTATGTCGGTGTGGTTGTCTCTTACACTGGCAAAGCCGGTAATGATGTGACAGGTGAGGCGTATCGTCATGGTGAACTGGTGGGCAGTGATGAAAAAGGTGTACAAGCTGCGCCGCTATTGCCTGGAAAATACGCACTCAATCCCTATGCTAAACGGGTCATCGATGTCCCAACGACGAATTTCATTTTGAAATGGCAATCAGGGGCTGTTGGTTCGCATGAGTTAGATAAGCATTTGAGCGAAGTGTCCTTAATTACCAAAGATGCGTTTGAGCCTGATTTGCCATTATCTGTAGTCGTCAATATCGACTACAAAATGGCACCGCTCGTGATTCAGCGCTTCGGCGATATCCAAAAATTGGTTGAGCAAACGCTGGACCCGATGGTTGCTGCTTATTTCAAAAATATTGGGCAAGGCAAAACGCTGATCGAATTATTGCAAGAGCGTTCCGATATCCAAGAGCGCGCTAAAGCAGAAATGCGCAAAAACTTTGAAGGCTATAACCTGACTTTAAATGAAGTCTTGATTGGCACTCCACGCGCCAAAACAGGGGACACGCAAATTGAAGTCATCCTAAAACAACTGCGTGAACGTCAAGTCTCCAGAGAGCAATTAGAAACCTATAAAACCAAAGAAACTGCGGCAGTACAAGAACGTATTCTGCGCGAGGCAGAGGCCAAAGCGAAACAACAAACGGCCATTACCGAATCAGAATTAGCCGTCAAAATCGCCGAAAACCAAGGTAGTGCAGCAGTGCAGAAAGCGATCAAAGCAGCTGAAGAAGCACGTCAAACGGCGTCTGGTGCAGCGGATGCCAAACGGACTCTGGCCAATGCCGAAGCGTATCAGCTACAACAAGTCGGTGAGGCACAAGCAAAAGCAACTCGCTTGAATGTAGAAGCCTACGGCGGTCCAGAACTGCAATTCCAGCAAACCGTCTTACTGCGCTTTGCTGAGGCGATTGAAAAAGGTCACATCGCCATGGTGCCCAGCATACAAACCGGTGGCGCAAGTGCGTCGGCAGTGGATGCATTTCTGGCCTTGGCAGCGAAGGATTTATTGAATAAGTCTGAGAAAAAAGAAGCGATCATTATTTGATCACCTAAGCTCGATCTGATTGCAGTAGATCACAAAAGCACCGCATGACTTTGAAAAGAGTCATGCGGTTTTTGTTGTAATTCAGGAGTGAAAAAAATCACTGAGTGGTTCTCATACTTTGTGACGGAAACATCTTTCACTTAATACCACGAATAAGAAGAGTATTTAATATACTCCCTATCATTTTTATGAAATATGCCTCATTGTCCAATGATTATATGGACAATAAATTATACTAGCTGGGAGTATTTAATACTAGTCTATGGCAATGATATCTAAAACTTGGCTGAACTGATGCCTGAGACAGCAAATCAATTGACTTGTTTCTAATCTATTCACGATGTCTTGCCCACATTGATTGAAGCAAATTTTTGTCAAAAATATCATGATCTGACTTAAGATATGGCTTGATTGCAACTACACCATTCTTGTTTTGCTTTTCGGCCTTACAGCCTTACAGCCTTAGCAACTCAATCCAACTTTGCCGACACACGTAATTACTTCATGAGCCAATCTCGCAAAATTATTCTCGCCATTGCCGCCTTCGTTGTTGCGGCGCTGGTCGCATCAGGTGCTTATATTTTTTCTACCAGCAAGGCAACAAAGCCAGAGCAGGGGAAGGCTGATCTAGTTGATATCGCTCCATCGCAAAACAAGTTGCCGAAAGAGTTAGGCGATATTCTGGCAGCGTACAGAAAAGTGATCGTACTGCTCGGCGATGAAAAATCACTCAATGCCAAAGAGAAAACTGCTGCCAACCGGATTGGTCAAGCCTTGTTTCATGAAAATCTGGGGCGACTGGTTGCGGTCGATGATTATCTAGATTCATTAAAAAAACTCAAAGCGCCAGAGCGCGAAGCCGCGTATGACACGATACTGAACTTTATCGAGTCTGGTGAAGGTTTGTTCGATGCCGATCGCCTCGCTTTCCGCGAAGTCTTACTCAAGCTGCAAAAAGCGATTGCGACTGAACAGACTTTGCCCGCGATCAAATTACATAAACGCGTCGGTGACGATTTGGCTGCCTTAGACGAGATAGAAAGAGAATACGATAAAGAATTAAAAGATATTTTCTCCCGGTTTGAAACCCGCTCGATAGAGCTAAAACGGGAGCGTTGGGATGATTACCTCAACAAGCTGCGCAAACTTTATCCGCGTGAGCAGATCCTTAAAGACTATGGCGTGATCTTGCCTTACCCTGAGATTCCGGAGCCGGTTGATCCCGCCGCTGCCAAAGACAAGGATATTTTTGGGACTGGTTTGCCTGCCAAAACAATCGTCTTGACGTTTGACGATGGTCCACATGCGACATATACCGACGAGATCGCAGCGATACTCAAACAATACAATGTGCCTGCGGTATTTTTTCAGGTCGGGCGCAACGTTGGTACCGTTGATGCGCAAGGTAAGGAGAAGCTGAATAAAAATGCGGATATCAGCAAAAAATTATTGGCATCCGGGTATGCGATTGGAAATCACAGCTTTAGCCATGCCTTGCTCTCGAAAGAAAATGGCGATAGTTTGCACGCCGAGATCGCACAAACCGACCAGTTATTAAAAGCGATTGATCCCGCGCGCTCGTCCTTGTTCCGCTTTCCGTATGGTGCCAAAAATAAGGAAGGCATGCAGATCTTGTCCAGCCTTGGTTTGCGTTCAGTGTTGTGGAATATTGATTCCTTGGACTGGGCCGACCCCGTCCCCAATTCGATCGCGAACCGTGTATTGGCGACAGTCGATAAAGAGCAACGCGGTATTATTTTATTCCATGATATTCACGAGCGTACCGTCAAGGCATTGCCGCTGGTGTTGGATAAACTGATCGCCGATGGGTATCACTTTGCTGGATGGAATGGCAGCGAATTTAAGGTAGGGAAAGAAACTACCGCGCCAGTAGAAAAAATTAGTATTACGACCGATTATCAAAATAGCTGGGCAGTCGTCATCGGAATCAATGATTATGCTAAGTGGCCCAAGTTGCAGTACGCGGTACAAGATGCGAATTCGATTCGTGACATGCTGATTGGCCGTCTGGGATTTTCCAGCGACAAAGTCATTACCCTGACCAATGCCGACGCCACCAGAAACAATATCCTGAGCGTATTTCATGACAAGCTAGGTCATGGACAACTGAAAAAAGATGACCGTGTTTTTGTATTTTTTGCCGGCCACGGTGCTACCCGCAAACTGAGTTCCGGTCGCAATTTGGGCTACATCATTCCTGTTGATTCCGATCCTGAACAAATCTCCGTCGATGCGATCCCGATGACGGATTTGCAGAACATCGCCGAGAGCCTGAATGCCAAGCACATCCTGTTTGTGATGGACGCCTGTTACAGCGGCCTTGGCTTAACCCGCGGTGGCGGCACCAGCAGTTTCTTGCGTGAGAATGCCAAGCGGCTGGGTCGTCAGATGCTGACTGCCGGTGGCGCGGATCAGTTAGTCGCTGATGGCGGGCCAAACGGCCATTCGGTCTTCACCTGGACGCTGCTACAAGCCCTTTCTGGCAAAGCGGATCTTAATGGTGACGGCATGATCACAGCGACCGAGCTAGCAGCTTACATCGCACCTGCAGTGTCTAGTGTATCGCAACAGACTCCCGCATTTGGCAGCCTGCCAGGATCAGAGGGCGGTGAATTTGTATTTGAAGTGCGGAGCGAATCCGAGTTCTTAAACGCCAAGACAGACCAGTTATCCGCAGATGCGATCGCACTCAACAGCAAGATTGATGGCGCCCGTAACAAGGTCGGTACAGACGCACCAATCGTGATTAAAAATCTGAATGGCGGCGAGCAAAAAATCGCTGCGCCTAAACCGGTTGACGCGTCATCGCGGCAGCTAGCGCAACGTGCCAATGATCAGGGCTTGCAACTTTATCGGGAAAAACAATACGCGCAGGCAGAGGCGGCCTTCACAGAGGCGCTCAAGTACCGACCTGACTTTGGTTTGGCTGCGAATAACCTGGGTTTCGTTTACTTTAAACAAGAGAAGTTTGCCGAGGCGGCACGCTGGTTTGAAAATACTTTGCAAATCGATCCTTCGAGAGCCATCGCCTATCTCAATCTTGGCGATGCAAGAGCAAGGCTGAATGACAACGAAAAGGCAAAAGCCGCCTACAACACCTTCTTGCAGCTATCGCCGAATAGTCCCAATGCCGCGTATGTGAGAGAAGCGTTGAAGAAGTTGAATTAATCTTGATGGAAGCGGGGGCTGATTCAATAAAGTTGAATCAGCGAGCTTAAATCAGCGTACTTAAATCCGCAAAATTGAACTTATAAAATTCAATCCGCGCATTGGTAAGCAAACCAAACACATCACTCCTTCTCCCGCGAGCGGGAGAAGGCTGGGGTGAGGGCAGATGCAAACGGCAATGCAATTTATCTCAAATCACCAGCACCGGATTTACCACCAGCATTTGGAAACTCGACACACGTAGGGTGCGCCATGCGCACCGTTGGTCGTTAAATCTAGCAGCTCAAGTTTATCGGTGCGCATGGCGCACCCTACCTATTTTCTTGTCGCTGCAATGTAAATCCTGTTTCTTCAACCAAAAATCAGATCAGGTATGGATCAAACGACCACCGCCAAAAGACCAATTCTCCCAGGTAGTTTCTTTAAAACAGACCATCACGTTTTCCGGATTGTGATCCAGCGCAGTCAGTCGTTGTATCAAATCGTCGAGTAATTTTTTCTTGATTTTCACACTGCGCCCGACCGACCACAGAATTTCAATGAAGACAAAATCATCAGTGCGGGGAGATGTCAGATCTGGGTACGTGCTATCAAAGCGAAAATCATCCGCATCCAATTCCAATACACGATGGAACTTGTCAGTCACGGGCACGCCAGATGCCACCAGCGCAGCATGAACGGAATCTAAAACGCCGGATTTGAATTCACTCGATTTTGGCTTGCGGACAGTAATGGTGACTAAAGGCATGATCTTTCCTCTCATGAAAAAAGATCACTATACCCGTAAGTTCAAATTTGCTTTGGAGCGACAAACTTAGGTGCGAAAACTGTTCAGGCAACTCATGATGATTCTGCGCGTCGTTCAAAGTGCAGTAAATCCTGCCATTCACCGTGCAATTTGACGCTGCGAATTGACCGGCCAAATTGGCTAAACCCATTTTTCTCTAACACTTTTGCCGAGCCGATATTCGCTGGACGGACGACCGCCTCAATACGCCATAGTTTGAGTGGGCCGAAGGCTTCTTTCAATAACAAATCGATGGCACAACTGGCGATACCTTTACCGGTCGCCGATTGCGCCATACGGTAGCCGAGTGTCGCTTTGTTGTAATGTGCTCTGACAATATTGGTGAGATTAATTCTGCCAACTAACTGCGGCTGATTAGTGCCCGAATCCGTCGCCCAGATCAGATATTGAAACGACTTATCCTGCTCGCGCTCAACCTCTGCAGCATGCAACGTAGCCCGCACCTGTGCCAGATCATAATAGGCGTCGGTGCGACTGTGCACCCATTGCTCAAAGTAGTCGCGGTTCTGCAATTCAAATGCAAGAACGGCGTCAGCATCTGCAATGCGAGCGGGTTGGATGATGACTGTCATGGAATTGGATTAAAAGTGGGGTAGGTTGTGCTGTACAAAAATGCAATGTCAAATGATCGCGTCAAATAGGGTAATTTTAATATACTCCCCCTTATTTTATCTAAATATGCCTTATTGCCATTTGATTATATGGACAATTAAATTTACTGGGTGGGAGTATGTTAATGATGTTTTTTTATTGTGCCGGTTATCACGTTCTGATAGCTTGCTATTTCGCGCAGAAAATATCCCAAGTAGGTACGATTAGCGCAGCGTAATCGTACGCATGTTGAACCCAGATTTTCCATTAGACCGCTACCACTTCGCAAAAAACGCAGACGGCGTGCGGTCTTCAGAGGGATAAGTGGGAACGCTACAGCGACAATTGCACCTTTGGCGAACTGCCTGGCGTTGTTGCTCCTCCTAGCAAGATGCAGCTTGCGTCGTCGTCGCGTCTAGCCAGTCAGTCCGCCAAAGGCACACTTGTCGCTGTTCCAATGGAAAATCTGGGTTGAATACTCCAATCACATCAACGAATACCTGATTCGTGTCTAATTGCTGTTGTATATTTTTACTGATGGAGGTGTCAGGTGAGCAATGATGTGCGTTCGATTACGTTGCGCTAATCGCACCTACCAGGTTGACTTAATGAAGCTAATTTCTTTACGACACAGCCTCCAAAAATTCCTGCTGCTCCAGCCAGTCCGCCTCGGTTTGTTCTAGCTCTTTTACTAGATACGCCTGATCTAGTAAGAGACCTTTTAGTTTCTCTTTATTGGCATCGCTATAGATATCGCTACCTTCAAGCTGGGCTGAGATATCTTGTTTCTTGGCGTTGAGCTTGGCCATTTGCTCTTCCAGGCGTTTGATCTTTGATTCGATCGGTTTGCGTTGTGTGGCGAGCTTTTGTCTTTGCTCTGCGTCTCTGCGTTTTTTTTCTTTATCTTCGACCTGATCTTCTACCGGGATCGGTTTTGCCAGTGGCAAACTGTCTTGCTTTTCTTTAGTTTTGGCTGGCAAACTTGGGGCGGCTTCTTTGGCTAATTTATTTTTGAATAGCCAGTCTTTATAGTCGTCCAGATCGCCATCAAACGGTAACAATTTTCCATCGGCGACGATGATGAATTGGTCGGTAGTGGCGCGTAATAAGTGGCGGTCATGTGAGACGACGATCAGCGTACCTTCAAACTGGGCGAGCGCTTCGGTCAGTGCTTCGCGGGTTTCCAAGTCCAGATGGTTGGTTGGTTCATCGAGCAGCAGCAGGTTAGGGCGCTGCCAGACGATCATGGCTAATGCGAGGCGGGCTTTTTCGCCACCGGAGAAAGGTGCGATGGGGCTGGTGACCATGTTGCCGGGGAAATTGAAGCCACCGAGGAAATTACGTAATTCTTGCTCGCGTACATTGGGTGCGATGTGGGCGAGATGCCAGAGTGGTGATTCGTCGTGGCGTAACATTTCTACCTGATGCTGGGCGAAGTAGCCGATCTCTAAGCCTTTGCCTGTTTGCATATCGCCGCACAAAGGCGCGATGTCGCCGACGATGGTTTTGATCAGAGTAGACTTACCTGCACCGTTGACGCCTAATAAGCCGATTCGCTGGCCGATTTGTAGCGAGAATTTGACGTCGGAGACGATGGTTTTTTCAGTGAAACTGTGATCAGTTTTTGATTCAACCCGGTAGCCGCAGTTGACGTCTTCCATGACCAACATAGGATTTGGCGCGCTGAGTGGTTCGCGGAATTGGAATTTGAATTCAGCCGCAGCCCGCAGCGGCGCGAGTTCTTCCATCTTAGCCAATGCTTTAATGCGGCTTTGCGCTTGTTTGGCTTTACTGGCCTTGGCGGCGAAACGATCAATAAAAGATTGCAGGTGATCGCGTTTGCGGGTTTGTTTTTCTAAGGTACCTTGTGCCAGGATTAACTGGGCGGCGCGCTGCCGTTCAAACGCGGAATAGTTGCCTGAATAGCGCTTGAGTTTGCGCTCATCAATGTGCACGACGACGTTGACAACGACGTCCAGAAAGTCGCGGTCATGCGAAATGATGAGCAGGGTGCCTGCGTAGCGTTTTAGCCATTCTTCCAGCCAAATAATCGCGTCCAGATCCAAATGGTTGGTGGGTTCATCGAGCAACAATAAATCGGATTTGCACATCAGGGCTTGCGCCAGATTTAAACGCATGCGCCAGCCACCGGAGAAGCTGGCAACGGATTGTTCCATTTGTGCCAGCGTAAAACCGAGACCCAGCAATAATTGTTCGCCGCGTGAGCGCACGGTATAGGCATCAGCATCGGCCAGTGCACCGTACATTTCGCCAATGGCGAGGCCGTTTTCTGCGCTCTCGGGTTGTGCTTCCAGCGCGGCTAATTGTGCTTCTAGTTTGCGTAAGGTGGTGTCACCATCAATCGCATAATCAATGGCGCTGCGTTCCAGTGCGGGTGTTTCTTGTGCGACGTGGGCGAGTTGCCATTTGGCGGGAAATTCGATGCTGCCTTGATCTGGATGCAGCTCTCCGCGCAACATGGCGAACAGGCTGGATTTGCCCGCGCCATTAGAACCGATCAAGCCTATCTTGTCGCCGGGATTGAGCGTGACATCGACGCTATCGAATAGAGGTTTGGTGCCGCGCGCCAGGATGACTTGTTGAAGACGTATCATTATTTACTTATTTCTAAAATTTCAAAAAACGGGGAGTATGTGATTCTAAGTGTTGATCGCCCAAGTATTATCTGGACGATCTTCATTTTAATGTTGATACTTATAGTGAGTATCTTATTTTTGGCAGTGCGATATTAGCTGCTTATTCACTACTTATTCAATGCTTATTCATTATTTAGCTGACTGGCGTTGATGAGAAATACCATGTCGTCACCCGCGCTGGTAGATAGCCAGGTCAGATCGAGGTCAGCAAATGCTTGCTCTGCAAAGGCTCGTTCATTGCCGATTTCTACCATCAGGATGCCGTTTTTGGTCAGACGTTTGCCTGCGCCTGCGACGATTTTACGCACCAGATCCATACCGTCCTCACCACCAGCCAGGGCGATTTGTGGCTCATGCAAATATTCTTGTGGCAGTTTACTCATAGAGCCGGAATTAACATACGGCGGATTGGTAATAATCAGGTCGTATTTTTTGTCTGGCACATTGGTGTATAGGTCTGACTCAATCAGGGTAATGCGGTCCTGTAGTTCGTAAGTATCTACATTGCGTTGGGCGACTGCCAACGCGTCTTTAGAAATATCGACGGCATCAACTTGCGCATCCGGAAAGGCGTCAGCCAGCATGATGGGCAAACAGCCAGAGCCGGTACAAAGTTCCAAAATTTGCGTGATTGTGTCCGGCTCTTGCACCCATGGTGAAAAATGCTCAGGGATCAGTTCTGCGATGAATGAACGCGGTACGATGACGCGCTCATCGACGTAAAAATTATACGTGCCTAGCCAAGCTTCATTGGTGATGTAAGACGCCGGCACGCGATCGGTCGAGCGACGATGAATTACAGTCAGACAGGCTTCGACCTCCTCTGGTAGCAAACGCGCATCCAGAAACGGATCAATTTTATCAATCGGTAATTTGAGCGTATGCAGCAGCAGATAGGCGGCTTCATCTAGCGCGTTAGCACTGCCGTGACCGAAAAATAATTTTTCCGTATTGAAGCGAGTCACCGCATAGCGTAACAAATCACGCAAAGTTAAAAATAAAGTAGAGGGTAGTTTGCTCATGTCAGCAGGTTTTCTAAGGTGCGGCGATAAATGTTTTTGAGTGGATCGATAAAGCGGACTTCGATGTGTTCATCAATCTTGTGGATACTGGCATTGGGCGGACCAAACTCAACCACTTGCGGACAAATTTTGGCGATAAAGCGTCCGTCGGAGGTGCCGCCAGTGGTGGACAATTCTGTCGTCAGGCCGGTTTCAGATTGAATCGCGGCACCGAGTGCATCACTTAACTCACCTTTTGGCGTGAGGAAGGGATGACCGCCGATCGTCCATTTTAAATCGTAGTCCATACCGTTTTTGTCGAGGATGGCATGCACGCGTTGTTGCAAACCTTCTGCTGTACTGGCGGTAGAAAAACGGAAATTGAAATCAATGACGGCGGTGCCAGGGATGACGTTGGAGGCACCAGTACCGGAGTGAATATTCGACATTTGCCATGAAGTTGGCAGGTAATACTCGTTACCTGCATCCCATACCTCTGCCACCATCTCTGCCAGCGCAGGGGCAACCAGGTGAATGGGATTTTTTGCCAGTTGCGGATAGGCGATATGACCTTGCACCCCTTTAATAGTGAGCTTGCCGGACATCGTGCCGCGTCTGCCGTTTTTAATGGTGTCACCCAACAGATCAACTGAGGTTGGTTCGCCAACGATGCAATAATCCAGTTGCTCACCACGGGCTTTGAGTTGTTCACAAACGACAACGGTACCGTCGGTTGCCGGACCTTCTTCGTCGCTGGTGATCAGGAAAGCGATGGAGCCTTTGTGATCTGGATGGGCTTCAATAAATTCCTCGCAAGCGACTACAAATGCGGCAATCGAGGTTTTCATATCCGCTGCGCCACGGCCATATAACTTGCCATCTCTGTGGGTAGGCGTAAATGGTAACGACTGCCATTGATCAACTGGCCCGGTTGGTACGACGTCGGTATGACCGGCGAATACCAATAAGGGTTGTGCAGTGCCTTTACGCGCCCAAAGGTTGGTGACATCACCGGACTGTATTGTCTCGCACTGAAAACCAAGAGGTGTCAGCAAAGAGATCAGTTCATCCTGGCAGCCTTTGTCTTCTGGTGTGACAGAAGAGAGCGCGATCAGTTTTTCTGTCAGCGCAAGTGTTTTACTCATGGCGATTATTTGAAAAGAGGTTGGTATTGTTGGGCCGAAAATCCGACTTCGATATGCGTGACTTTGGCGCTGGAGGATGGTATTCGCAACACAGGACGTTTAATGATGGAGGGCGATGCAATCATCAGTGCAATCGCTGCATCGATATCGCTGACCGAGGCTTTTTGCTCATCTGTGAGCGCGCGCCAGGTTGTGCCTTTGCGATTGATTAGTACGTCAAGACTGGTGTGCTGAAGCCAGCCTTCAACAGTTGCGCGCTCTAGTCCCTGTTTTTTAAAATCATGGAAATCGAAAGTAAAATTGTAACTAAGAGCGTACTCCTGCAACCAGGCGCGTGCCTTTTTGACGGTATCGCAATTCGGGATGCCATATAAAACGAGTGATTGCATGTTCTAATTTTTCTATTATTTCTTTGTATAAACTTGGCTATGAATTTGTTTATACGTTCAGTGTAAATTCGGTGAAAGACGCTTCTTCTTTTTGTTCTGGTTCTGGCTCTGGCGCGGTTGGACTTGGTCCGGCTTCGTTATTGAGCAACCACAATAAGTTATTAGCAGAATCGGCATTGGCCAAACCTTCTTCCTGACTGATCAGACCTTCTTTAATCAGGTGCATTAACGCACGTTCAAACGTCTGGGAGCCTGGCGATAAACTTTTCTCAATCGCTTCTTTAATCTGGAAAATATCGCCTTGCTCGATCAACTCTGCTACATAGCGCGTATTGAGCATAATTTCTACTGCCGGGCAACGACCTCCATCGACAGCACGTATCAGGCGCTGCGACACAATGGCGCGTACTGAAGAAGACAAATCTAATAACAGTGCGTTTCGATTTTCCATCGGGAAGAAGCTGATAATACGATTCAGTGCCTGATAACTATTATTGGCATGCAGCGTCGCCAATACCAGATGACCTGATTGGGCATAAGCAATCGCTGCCAGCATGGTTTCAAGATCACGAATCTCACCGATCAAAATACAATCCGGTGCCTGACGTAGAGAATTTTTTAAGGCGGTTTTCAAACTGTCTGAGTCAGTGCCAATTTCGCGCTGATTGACGATGGATTTTTTACTTTTAAACAGATATTCAATCGGATCTTCTAAGGTCAGAATATGACCAGTTCTGATTTCATTACGATGATCCAACATAGAAGCAATGGTGGTGGATTTTCCCGAACCGGTGGCACCCACGACCAGGATCAAACCACGCTTTTCCATAATCAGTTCGGACAAGACCAGCGGTAAGTGCAGCGTATTTAATGCAGGGATATTTCCCGGTACAAAACGCAGTACCGCTGATACTGTGCCGCGCTGACGGAAAGCAGACAGGCGGAAACGACCGATACCCGGCGCGCCGATACCGATATTAAGTTCATTCTCTCGTTCCAGTTGTGCCATGTGCTCTGGCGATACCACTTCATTAAGCAGCGACAGAATATTCGCCTGATCCATCTTTTGCTGGTTAATCGGCAGAAGATTGCCATTAATCTTGAGATGGATAGGCGAGTTCATGGCGAGAAACATGTCTGACGCATGTTTTTCTTTCATCAACTGGAATAAGCGATCCATTGCCATGGTGTGCCCCTATACAAAAAGGAAAAGAGTAAAAACTTAAAAAGTCGATGTATTTCTTTTTACAGAGGCACACCGAAACAAGGATCTAAACGAAAAATTAAACGCCGCGCAGCAACTCGTTAATACTAGTTTTGGAGCGCGTTTGCGCATCAACACGTTTGACGATCACTGCACAATACAAGCTGTATTTGCCATCTGCAGAGGGCAGGTTTCCAGAGACTACAACAGAACCAGAAGGAATGCGACCATAGCTGACTTCACCTGTGGCGCGATCGTAGATTTTGGTTGATTGGCCAATATAAACACCCATGGAAATCACGGAGTTTTCTTCAACGATGACGCCTTCTACGACTTCAGAACGGGCACCGATAAAGCAATTGTCTTCAATGATGGTTGGATTAGCTTGCATTGGCTCTAAAACGCCACCAATTCCTACGCCGCCTGATAAATGTACGTTTTTACCGATTTGCGCGCAGGAGCCGACGGTTGCCCAGGTGTCCACCATCGCGCCCTCATCGACATACGCACCGATGTTGACGTAGGACGGCATTAATACAACATTTTTACCAATAAAACTGCCGCGACGTGCAACGGCAGGTGGTACCACGCGGAAACCGCCTTTAGCAAAATCTTCTGCGGTGTAGTCAGCAAACTTAGTCGGTACTTTGTCGTAGAACTGCATGTTATCGCCGGATGGCATCACGATGTTGTCTTCCAGGCGGAAGGACAGCAAGACCGCTTTTTTAATCCATTGATTAACTTGCCAGTTACCGACGCTGATTTTGTCAGCGACCCTCAGTGTTCCAGCATCAAGCTGGGATAAAACATGGGCAACGGCTTCGCGTAATTCTGCAGGTGCCGATTTAGGTGAAAAACTGGCGCGATCTTCCCAAGCCTGGTCAATGATTTGCTGTAATTGTTGAGTCATATTATTTTTTCAGTTTTTATAAAAGAGAGTGAATAGGTAGGTCGTTGATTCAATTAAAAGATCAAAATAAGAACCGATATTTTAGTTAGGACTTATGCAAAATCGCCCCATAGCTGTATTTAAAGTACTGTCGTCGTCGCTACGCCTTGTTGGGACAATTTTTCGTAAGTCCTTTTAGTAGTTAATTCGATTAATCAGTTCAGTAAATCAAAGACCGGCAAGTTTTTTGGTGAAAGCGACAATACGTTGTGCTGCTTCCATACATTCTTCGACCTCGGCTACCAGCGCCATGCGAATACGGTTTTGTCCCGGATTGCTACCATGTGCATCCCTTGCTAAATAGCTGCCAGGTAGCACAGTCACATTATATTCTTGGTATAAGCGCTTAGCGAAGTCTGTATCTGAAATGGATAACAGCTTATCGACCCTAGCCCACAGATAGAAGGCAGCATCAGGCAAATTCACGTCCAGAACTTCTTGTAAAAGTGGTGTGACTTGCGCAAATTTTTGACGGTATTTCTCTCGATTTTCTTGTACGTGTAATTCATCATTCCAGGCCAGAATCGATGCCGACTGTATGCTAGGGCTCATCGCGCTGCCGTGATAAGTACGGTATAGCAGAAAGTTTTTGATAATACTTGCATCACCAGCGACAAATCCAGAGCGCATGCCAGGCACATTAGAGCGTTTAGATAAACTGGATAAGGTGATTAAGCCTCGGTAGTCATTTCTGCCTAAAGCATGCGCTGCTTGTAAGCTGCCTAGCGGTGCCTCTGGCTTAAAGTAAATTTCGGAATAGCATTCGTCTGCGGCAATCACAAAACCGTATTTGTCTGATAAATCGAATAATTCTTTCCAGTCTGCTAGTGTCAACACGGCACCAGTCGGGTTACCGGGGGAGCAGATGTACAGTAATTGCACCCGTTTCCAGATATCGTCTGGAATACTTTTATAGTCGGGAGCGAAATTGCGTTCAGGATCAGCGTTGGCAAAATAAGGTTCAGCACCGGCCAAGTATGCTGCGCCTTCATAAATTTGGTAAAACGGATTGGGGCACAGAACGATAGGTTTGCCGTACTGGTTATCGCTGGGATCGATGACTGTTTGCGCTAAAGCAAAAAGCGCCTCGCGTGAACCATTTACCGGCAAAATCTGAGTGGCAGCATCCAAAGCAGGTATTGCATAACGACGTGCCAGCCAATTTGCAATCGACATTCTTAATGCATCCGAACCCGCAGTCGACGGATATGCGCTTAGGCCGTCTAAATGATCTGTCACGGCCTGACGGATAAATGCTGGTGTCGGATGCTTAGGCTCACCAATACCTAAGCTGATTGCTTTGTAGGCTGGATTTGGTTTGACATCCGCGAACAGAAGTTTTAGCTTTTCAAAAGGGTAAGGTTGAAGTTTTTGCAGGAAAGGATTCACTGTAAATTCACGAGTAGTGGTGGAATTGCGATCTAAAAATGATGTTTTCATCATCTTTTGCTAGAAAAACTAAAGAATAACGCCATATTATAGCCTTCCACGTTGCGTTGCGGCATAGGGAACGCCTTAGTTGGGCATCATCAAAAACGGAATTTCACACCTTCAAAATGTTATGATGATTGAAAAAGTAATGTGTAAAACATGGGACTGGAAAAAATCGATTCAATTTTTGTTTGTAAATGCAAATTGGATATGAGTTTTCAGGCGGAATTTGAACATTAAAGACAGTAAAATTTTATAACGTGCGTTTAACTTCCATTAAATTGTCGGGATTCAAATCTTTTGTCGATCCGACCAACTTTCAGGTTCCAGGCCAGCTCGTAGGCGTGGTCGGTCCCAATGGCTGTGGTAAATCTAATATCATCGATGCCGTACGCTGGGTTTTGGGGGAGTCAAAAGCTTCCGAGCTCCGTGGTGAGTCGATGCAAGACGTTATTTTTAACGGATCTACCCACCGCAAACCTGCTGGTCGCTCTTCTGTTGAATTGGTTTTCGATAATAGTCTGGGTAAAGCAGCCGGTCAGTGGAGTCAATATGCAGAGATCGCCGTTAAACGCACGCTAACGCGCGACGGCACATCAACTTATTACATTAACGGTCAGCCAGTTCGTCGCCGCGATATCCAAGACATCTTTATGGGTACTGGCTTAGGGCCACGCGCTTACGCGATTATTGGCCAAGGCATGATCTCGCGGATTATTGAGGCGCGACCTGAAGAGTTAAGGATATTTTTAGAAGAAGCGGCTGGCGTATCTCGCTACAAAGAGCGGCGTCGCGAAACCGAGAATCGCATTCATGACACTCATGAAAATCTAGTGCGTGTAGAGGACATTCTGCGCGAGTTAAACGCTAATTTAGAAAAACTCGAAGCCCAGGCAGTTGTCGCCAATAAATACAATGAGTTGCAAGGCGACCAGGAAGAGAAGCAAAAACTGCTCTGGTTATTGCGTAAAAATGAAGCGGCAAATGAGCAAACTCGCTATTTCGCAGAAATAGAAAAAACCCAGATAGATTTAGAAGAACAAACCGCCAAGTTACGCCATGTTGAATTAGAGCTAGAGCAAATGCGTCAGGCGCATTATGCGGTTGGCGACAAAATGCATCAGGCACAAGGACACTTGTACCATACCAATGCTGAGATTGGTAGCCTGGAAGCGCAGATCAAGTTTGTCATTGAATCGCGCAGCCGTTTACAGAGCCAGCTCAATTCTTTGACGGCACAGCGTGATCAATGGCAACGTCAGGGGCAACAATTTCAAGATGATCTGGCTGAGGCCGAAATTCATGTGGAAGAACTCGGTGAACGTTCTGAGCAGGCGCAAGAAATCGCCCAGCAGCAGAACGATAAAATCCCAGCGTTAGAACAAGTCTGGCGTGAGGCGCAACTCAAAACCACAGAGTCGCGTGCCAAGATCATGCAGTTGCAACAGCAGATCGAGCTGGAATCGGCACATCAGCGCAATGCCTCGAATATTCTGAACACACTGGCTACCCGTAAAGAACGTTTGCAGCAAGAAAAACAAGGCTTGGCAATTCCAGATAACGTGCATCTGGAAAATCTGTCCTTGCAATTGGAAGAGAAAAAACAAGTACTAGAAGAGTCGTCCATGCAGTTGGAAGAAGCACAAGAGCGCTTGCCAATTATTGAGGAAGAACGTCGCGCGGCGCAACAACAAGTCAACCAAGATGCCGCCGCTTCAGCACAATTAGATGCGAGGCTGCAAGCGCTGAAACAGTTGCAAGAGAAGGTTTTGAGTCAGGGCAAAGTACAACCTTGGTTGGAAAAGCATGAACTCAGCGGTTTGCCAAAGCTCTGGCAAAAACTACACATTCAACAAGGTTGGGAAACTGCGCTCGAGGCTGTGTTACGTGAGCGGACCTCAGCGTTGGAAATGTCCAATCTTGATTGGGCTAAAGCATTCTTTAATGATGCTCCGCCAGCGAAGCTTGCTTTGTATTCTCCGCAGGTGAATACGCCAACAACCGAGTCAGTTGCTGGTTTGCAGCCTTTGCTATCTTTGCTTCAACTAAATGATGCTGGCGTACGCGGCTTATTGCAGGACTGGTTACATCAAGTGTATGCGTCTGATGATGTTGCCAGTGCGTTCCAAAACCGGGATAAATTGCCATTAGGTGCGTGCTTTATCACCAAGCAAGGCCATGTCATTAGCAAGACTAGCGTACGGTTTTATGCAGCGGATTCTGAACAAGATGGTGTGCTGGCGCGTCAGCAAGAAATCGATAATATTAGCAAGCAATCTCGTGCTCAACAAATGCTGGCAGATGAATCCAAAACGCGCACGGTGCGGGCGGAATCTGCTTACACGCAAGCGGCACAAAGCTTGCAAGAGTTGCGCCAGCGGGTCACTAGCCTGACCCAGACGGTGCATAGCTTGCAAATCGAATTTATGAAGCTGTCAGAAGTGCAAGCGCGTTTTAATCAGCGTAGTACGCAAATCATGAGCGACCTGACAGAAATCGCGGCACAAGAAAGCGAACAGCAACAAGCGAAAATTGAATCCGAAGAGAAGTTTGAGATGCTAGATATTGATCTCGCCGAACTGCAAGAAAATCATGAGCAAGCTCAGACCAATTATCTCGAAAAAGAACAGCATTTAACGGACGCTCGCCACCGCTTACGTGATTTAGAATTAGCTGCACAAGAAAGTGCGTTCTCAGAAAAAACCCATCGTAATAAAATGGAGGAGTTGCGTCGCAGTATTGCCACGGCCGTAGAGCAATCTGCCCAGCTATTTGCAAATATGCAGCAAGGTCATCTTGAGTTAGAGGAAATGGATGACCAGACTGCCCAAGCTGGTTTGCAGTCTTTGTTGGAAAAACGGAGCGACCAAGAGCGCGCGCTATCGGATGCGCGTCACGAGCTTGATCAACTGACGCAAAAATTACGTCAGGTAGAAGAGAGCAAAATGCAGGTAGAGCGCAGCCTGCAACCACAACGCGACAGAATCGTGGAGTTGCAACTCAAAGAACAGGCAGCGCGTTTAAATCAAGAGCAATTCGCAGAACAATTGCGTAATTTTGACGTAGATGAACAAGCTCTTTCACAAAAATTGCATGACGATATGAAACCATCGTATCTACAAGGTGAAGTCACCAGATTGACAAACGCGATCGCTGCATTGGGCGCCGTGAATATGGCAGCGTTAGATGAGTTGGCGCAAGCGACTGAGCGCAAAACTTTCCTGGATGCGCAATATGCCGATTTGAACGAAGCTATTACGACCTTGCAAGATGCTATTCATAAAATCGATATTGAAACGCGTGATCTTTTGCAAGATACATTCAATAAAGTGAATCTCCATTTTGCCGAATTATTCCCGATTTTATTTGGCGGTGGACAAGCGAAATTGATTATGACTGGCGATGAAATTCTGGATTCGGGTGTGCAGGTGATGGCACAGCCACCAGGTAAGAAAAACGCCACAATTCACTTATTGTCCGGTGGTGAAAAAGCGCTGACTGCAACGGCATTAGTATTCTCGATGTTCCAGTTAAATCCGGCACCGTTTTGCTTGTTGGATGAGGTTGACGCACCGCTTGATGATTCAAACACGGAACGTTTCTGTAACATGGTGAAACGTATGTCCGCTAACACACAGTTTTTGTTCATCTCCCATAATAAAATTGCGATGGAAATGGCGCAGCAACTGATAGGCGTCACCATGCAAGAGCAGGGAGTTTCTCGTATCGTTGCGGTGGATATGGAGTCCGCCGCACATTTCGCATCTGAGGCGCAAGCAGCATGACAGATCTACAAATTGTTTTACTCGGAGCCGGTGGTGCCTTTTTAGTGGGCATCGTTGCATACAATAAATGGCAAGAATATAAAGCGAAGAAAAGTGTTGATCAGGCATTTGGTGCAGGACACGATGACGTCCTGATGAACCGGGATGCCTATCCGGAATATCCAGATAAATTGGCAGAACCTCGTTTTAAAGAAGAGACATACAAAGAAGATGTATTCAACTCGCCGCGCCATGAACCTAGTTTGGATACTGATTTTGCAGAAGAAAATTCAGATTTTGGACAGCAAAATGCTATCACTGATCGCACAGCTACTTCATCATTTGGCGCCGCCGAAAAAGAATTGCCCGTCGATGAATTGATCGATTGCATCATTCCTTTAGAGTTTGATGCGCCAGTGCGCGGCGAAAAATTATTGAGTGAAATCCAAGGCCTCAAGTATGTTGGCAAAAAGCCGGTACATTTCATTGGATTAAGTCATGATGGTGTGCGCGATGTGATCGCTCATGGTGGAATTTATACCGCCTTATTTGCTGGCGTGCAAATGGTCAATCGTAGCGGGCCTATCAATGAATTAGAGTATTCAGAATTTGTGACGAAGCTGCGCGAAATTGCAGACCGACTGAACGCACATTCAGATATTCCTGATATGAACCAGGTCATGTCCAATGCACGCGAACTACATCAGTTTGTGTCTGAGCACGACGCACAATTGAGTGTCAATGTATTGGCCAACGGCGCGCCATGGGCTGTTGGTACTTTACTTGCTGCGCTAGAAAAACAAGGGTTTGATATACGTCCAGATGGTCGCCTTGTAATGCCAGACGGCGATGGCGGCAATTTATTTACCTTATCCACCAATGTCAGCGTCAGCGAAACGGTTACTGCTCGCCTTACCTTATTACTCGATGTGCCTTGCGTTGCACCATCGCGCGACGGTTTTGGTGCGATGGCTGCCTGTGCCCGTTCATTATCTACGCGTCTTGGTGGTACGGTAGTCGACGACGGTAATCAAGCAATTTCTAAAGTTGCCCTAGATGAAATTGCAGGTCAAGTCAGTGAGTTTTATGCCGCTATGGCGGAAGCGGATATTGCTGCTGGCTCGACTCGCGCACAGCGTTTATTTAGCTGATTTATTTTAGCTAACTTAGTCAACAGACCCTAAATTCACTTTATGCAAAATGATTTATTTGGCGGTTCTCCGTCAAAAGCGGCGTCAGCTGAATCGCCCTCATCTCCCTCATCTAGCTCAGCCTTGCCAGAGAATACTCCCGCTATCCTTGCCGCTAAGTTGCGGGCAGATATCACCCGACATGCACATGCTTACTACGTTTTAGATGCGCCAACTATTCCTGATGGTGAATACGATAAATTATTTTTAGCGTTGCAAGCATTAGAACAAGAATACCCTGAATTACGGACGCCAGATTCACCGACTTTACGCGTTGGCGGCGCTCCTTTGCCTGAGTTTACGCAAGTCCAGCATGCTACACCGATGCTATCCCTGAATAATGGTTTTGAGGAGCAGGATATTCGTGCTTTTGATCGTCGTGTCAGCGATGGTCTGGATACACAGCAAGCAGTGGAATACGCAATTGATCTGAAGTTTGATGGTCTTGCCATTAATCTTCGTTATGTAGATGGCGTATTCACGCAGGCGGCGACTCGTGGTGATGGATTTACGGGTGAAGACGTAACGGAAAACATCCGCACCATTCGTAGTATTCCTCTACGTTTAAATGTAAAAGAACCACCTAAGGTATTGGATGTGCGCGGTGAAGTTTTGATGTTTAAAAGCGATTTTGAAAAACTCAATCAACGTCAGCGTGCAGCCGAGGCTAAAGAATTTGCGAATCCACGTAACGCGGCCGCGGGTAGTTTGCGTCAGCTAGATTCTAAAATCACTGCGCAGCGTAGCCTCAGATTTTTTGCTTACGGAATTGGCTCCCTGGAAGGTGCAAGTTTGTCCGGCTTGCAGCTATATTCTCATCGAGCTTTATTGGAATGGTATAAATCGATGGGCATTCCTGTTTGTGACGAACAGACCATCGTGCGGGGTGCGGACGGGCTCTTAGATTTTTACCAGCAGATACAGCAACGACGATCACAATTGCCATATGAAATTGACGGTGTCGTCTACAAAGTTAACTCGTTCGCGCAGCAAGATACTTTAGGCTTTGTATCGCGTGCGCCACGCTTTGCGATTGCACATAAATTTCCGGCACAAGAAGCTTTAACCACCGTGTTAGATATTGAAGTCCAGGTCGGGCGTACTGGTGCAATTACTCCAGTGGCTCGTTTAGCGCCCGTATTTGTCGGCGGAGTCACCGTGACTAATGCGACCTTACATAATGAGGAAGAAGTGCGTCGCAAAGATATTCGTATTGGCGACACCGTGTCGGTGCGCCGTGCTGGCGACGTCATTCCTGAGGTGGTCGCGAGCATCTTAGAAAAACGTCCTATTGACGCTAAAGAATTTGTAATGCCGACACAATGCCCTGTTTGCGGGTCAACAATTGTTAAACTGGAGGATGAGGCGATTGCCAGATGCTCCGGCGGGTGGATAAAATGTATTGCTCAAAGAAAAGGTGGTTTGTTCCACTTTGCTTCACGCAAGGCTATGAATATTGATGGCGTCGGCGAGCAATTAATCGATCAATTGGTCGATAAGCAGGTAGTGACAACAGCAGCAGATTTATATAAATTAGGTTTAACGTCCTTAGTAGCGCTGGATAGAATGGCCGATAAGTCCGCGCAGAACATTCTGGGGGCGCTGGAGAATTCTAAAGCCACGAGTTTTGCCCGTTTTATTTATGCATTAGGGATTCGTCATGTTGGTGAATCAACTGCAAAAGATTTAGCGGCGACTTTTGGTAATGCCGATGCATTAATCGACGCGACCGAAGAGCAGTTACTGGCGGTGTCTGATGTAGGCCCCGTGGTTGCGAAGTCGATAAGATTATTTTTTGCTGATCCGCTCAATGTCGAGCTAGTGCAACAGTTACGGGCATCTGGAATACATTGGCCAGAAGCAGCACAAAAAGAAGTCGGCTCTTTACATTTGCTTGGGCAGACGTTTGTGTTAACCGGAACTTTGCCAACACTAAGTCGCGATCAGGCAGGTGCTTTGATAGAAAGTGCGGGTGGCAAAGTAGCTGGTTCGGTATCAAAAAAAACCAGTTATGTCGTTGCCGGAGATGATGCTGGTAGTAAGTTGTTAAAAGCGCAGGAATTGGGTATCCCTTTACTGACCGAAGCGGAATTGCTTCAACTCTGTTCAAGGAATTAAGATGAGAAAGATTACAAAAGCAGTATTCCCGGTTGCAGGTTTAGGTAGCCGTTTTTTACCTGCGACAAAAGCGCAACCAAAAGAAATGTTGCCTATCGTCGATAAGCCACTGATTCAATATGCGGTAGAAGAAGCGGTTGAGGCAGGTATTACCGAAATGGTGTTCATCACAGGTCGTGCCAAACGTGCGATCGAAGATCATTTTGATAAAGCTTATGAGTTAGAAAGTGAGTTGGAAGCCGCAGGTAAACAGGCTTTGCTGGACCTGGTCAGAAACGTTATTCCAAAAAATATCAATTGTATTTATATTCGCCAACAAGCTGCTTTAGGTTTGGGTCATGCCGTTTTGTGTGCCCGCCCGGTGATTGGTGATGATCCTTTCGCTGTGTTGCTGGCGGATGATTTGATGGATGCAGATGAAGGTTATCCCTCCGTTATGACGCAAATGGCTCGCTTGTATGAAGAAGAAGGCGGTAGTGTGATTGCAGTGCAGGATGTGCCGCATGAATTTACCCGCCAATACGGTATCGTCAGCGGTACGCCGTATAAAGATCGCGTAGAGAAAATGCACGGCATTGTCGAAAAACCGAAACCAGAAGATGCGCCATCTAATCTGGCGGTAGTTGGACGTTATGTTTTGTCAGCGCGTATTTTTGGATATTTAGAAAAGCTGGGTAAAGGCTCCGGAGGAGAAATCCAGCTCACTGACGGCATCGCCGCAATGCTGAAGGATTATCCTGTGTATGCCTATCGTGCTGCCGCGACTCGCTATGATTGTGGTTCTAAACTTGGTTATCTCAAAGCCAGCGTTGCCTTGGGTTTAAAGCATCCAGAGACCGGAGCAGAATTTTCTGAGTATCTACGTAGTCTTAAATCTACTTAAGCTTCGCTTTGATATCAGGCCAAACGTGATGTTCAATTGCGTTTGGCCTTTTTGTTTCTACCAATTTTTTTAAATTAACCCGAGCTGTTGAAAGCCAAGGAGTCTTTTTATGATTCATCCGATTTTAAAAATGGGCGACTCTCGTCTTTTACGCAAAGCAGAGCCAGTGAGGCAATTTAATACAGAAGAGCTAAACAGCCTGGTCAAAGACATGTTTGAAACCGTGATCGCGGCTAACGGCGCTGGCTTGGCAGCGCCGCAAATTGGAGTTAATTTGCAGTTAGTGATTTTTGGTTTTAAAGATAATCCACGTTACCCAGACGCCCCAAGAGTGCCGGAAACAGTCTTACTGAATCCCGTGCTAACGCCATTGTCTGATGAGACCGACGATGCCTGGGAGGGATGTTTGTCAGTGCCCGGAATGCGCGGTCTGGTGCCACGCTGGAGTAAATTACGCTATGAAGGCTTTGACCAATTCGGCAATCCCATATCTCGTGAAGTCGATGGATTTCATGCGCGTGTCGTGCAACATGAATGCGACCATTTGGATGGCGTCTTATATCCAACGCGAATTAAAGATTTGACGAAGTTTGGTTTTACCGAAGTCCTGTTCCCAGACATGGATCCAGGCGACGATGATTGAAGCTTCGGTGGTAGGTTTAACGTACTACGAAAGCTTTTTCATCGGTCTTAATCAATATACTCCCACTGGGTATTATTAGGTTGTCCATATAAAACCTGGGCAATAGGCGGTTTTTCAATAAAAAATAGGGGAGTATATTATTCTTGCTAGGGTTGATCGGGTATATAGTGTTAGTTAAACCCAGATTTTCCATTAGACCGCTACTACTTCGCAAAAAAAGCAGAGGGCATGCGGTGTTCAGTGCGATAGCACGACCGCGATTTGAGTGCGAGCGCTACAGCGACAATTGACCCTTTGGCGAACTGCCTGGCGTTGTTGCTCCTCCTAGCAAGATGCAGCTTGCGTCGTCGTCGCGTCTAGCCAGTCAGTCCGCCAAAGGCACACTTGTCGCTGTTCCAATGGAAAATCTGGGTTAAAACTGCTCGTCGTCACGCAAGTAGCGCCACTGACCTTCGGGTAAATTTCCCAGCCTGACTTTCCCTATGCGTACCCGTTTCAAGCCCAGCACTTTTAAGCCGACCATCTCGCACATGCGGCGAATCTGGCGCTTTTTACCTTCGCGCAAAACAAACTTAAGCTGATCTTCATTGAGCCAACTGACTCTGGCAGGGAGCAATTTTTTACCATCTAACATCAAGCCGTGATTGAGACGCTTTAATTCTGCATCGGGTAGGGTGCCTGTTTTGCCATATTGAACGCGAACCAGATATTCTTTTTCTACCAAGGTGTCTTGCCCGATCAGTTGCTTGGCAATTCGACCATCCTGGGTCAATACCAATAAGCCGACAGAGTCGATATCCAGACGCCCTGCTGGCACTAGGCTTCTGAGTTGGGTTGGATGGAATTGCGTATCCACCGCGCATTCAGTCCAACGCGCTTCTGGTTTGATCAATGCAATCGCCGGTGTATAGCCATCTTCAGCTTGACCGCTGACATAGCCGACCGGTTTATTGATGAGGATGGTGACGCGTTTTGATTGTTCCGCCGCGGCTTGACGCTCGACTGAAATTTGCTGGTCTGGCAGCACCTTAATGCCGAGTTCAGAAACTACTTTGCCGTCCACTCTGACCCATCCGCGCGCGATCCATTCGTCGGCTTCGCGGCGTGAGCAGATGCCCAATTCAGACATTCGTTTCGATAGGCGTACAAGTTCGGTCATGGTAAAGATAATCAATTAATAGTGATGAAAATAACGTTAAGTAAGTCTTAATTAAACGCGAGGTAGTCGTTTAATGGCTCAATAACAGGTAGGGCGTTGCATTAAAACAGAGACGCTAGAGATTTGTTTAGTTTTTAGAAAATATCCATTTGATTCAGCCTAAATCCGTAACGCATCCAATAGCTCAGTCTCAAATTGTAATTGGTTTTTAGCTCTTTGTAGCGAGGCACCATCGACCAGAAAAACGTCTTCTACCCGCTCACCAAGCGTCATAATTTTGGCTGTATGCAAATTAATTTTATATTTGGTTAATACGTTTGCAATCGAGTACAGCAGACCGTTTCTATCATTGGCTGAGATTGATAATAAATAGTATTGACCACGCTCATCCGGCCTTAGATCCACGCTTGGTACTATCGGGAAGGTTCTGGACATGCGTGATAACCGGCCACGGTTCGGAGGTGACAAGGCAGTCTGCTGGGTGAGCACCGTTGCCAGTTCATGCTCGATTAAATTAATGATGTCACGGTAGTTATTTGCAAAGGCAGGCTCAATCACCAAAAAAGTATCGAGCGCATAGCCACTTTTAGTTGTATGAATTTTCGCGTCTAAAATGCCAAAATTTTTGCTATCAAAATAATTGCAAATTCGGGCAAATAAATCAGCTTGATCTTGAACATAGACAGTGACTTGCAAGCCTTCGCCAATTGGTGATAAACGACAGTTGACGACTGGAACTGTGCTGTTAATTTTGTCATACAGTGAGCGCGTTTGCCAGGCGATATCGGAGGAGTCATGACGTAAAAAATACGCCATATCCAGTTGCTGCCAAAGCGCCTCATGAGCATCTACGGGCAAACCAAAAAGACGTAAAGCTTTAAGTGCATCCTCCTGCCGATTTTTTAATTCTCTATCTTTAGATGGTGCTTCGCCACCTAAAATTCGCAAGGTAATACGATATAAATCCTCTAGCAGTTTCCCTTTCCATGCATTCCAAACCTTAGGACTGGTGCCACGAATGTCTGCGACCGTGAGTAGATATAGTGCTGTGAGGTGACGTTCGTCCTTCACTATTTTTGCAAATGCCTGTACAACATCGGGATCAGATAAATCCTGTTTTTGTGCGAAATGCGACATCGTCAAATGCTGCTGTACTAAAAATATAATCAACTCAGAATTGGCTTTAGAGATACCGTGATCAAAGCAAAATTTCTTTGCATCTGCCATACCTAAGACAGAATGATCGCCGCCGCGTCCTTTGGCGATATCATGGAAAAGTGCCGCGATATATAACACCCATGGTTGCGTAAAGTTCGCCATTAACTGGCTGCAAAATGGGTATTCATGTGCATGTTCTGTCATCGTAAAACGACGTATATTGCGCACCACCATCAATATGTGTTGATCTACTGTGTAGGCATGAAACAGGTCGTGCTGCATCTGACCAATGATACGTCTGAAGTTAGGCAGGTAGCGACCCAGAATACTCATCTGGTTCATGCGCCGTAACGCATGGGTAATCCCGCGCGGAGACTGCAGAATCTGCAAAAACATCGCACGGTTAAAAATATCGTGACGGAAACCCGCATCAATCAAAAAGCGAGCATGCCACAAGGCGCGCATGGTGCGTGCGGTCATCCCTTTCAATTCAGGGTGTTGCACCAGCAGCAGAAATACTTCTAGTATCGCAGACGGTGTTGACGGAAAAAGCTCATCCCGGGCCATATCAATAAAACCGTTTACTTCATTAAAATGCAGATTGATTGGGCGCGGCACGGACGGTTGGGGAAATAAGCTGGCTTCAATATTTTGCAGCAGGATCATATTGAGTTGCGTAACCGTTTTTGCTGCCCAATAGTAGCGCTGCATTAAATGTTCACTAGCTCTGCGCGAATCAGTAGTCTTAAATCCAAAAGTCTCAGCAATCGCTGTTTGCACGTCAAAGATCAGCCTGTCTTCGCGTCGACCCGCGTGAATATGCAGCCGTATGCGAATATCTTTGAAAGCGCGCTCATTGCGCTTAAGTTGGTGTGCTTCGGTTGGCGTAATCAAGCCACGATCAGCGAGTTCCCGCCATGAGTTACCTAAGTTAGCCGCTTTAGCAACCCATAAGATCACCTGCAGGTCTCTTAGTCCTCCCGGGCTTTCTTTGCAGTTTGGTTCCAGGCTGTAGGCAGTATCTTCGTACTTGACATGCCGCTGACGCATTTCCAGTAGTTTTTCCTGGAAAAATTGTTGCGGGTTTATATCGGCAAGATAGGCTGCTTGTAGTTCACGGAATAATTTACGGCTGCCAGTAACTAAGCGCGCTTCCAGCAAACAAGTTTTAACGGTAAGGTCTACTTTTGCTTCTTGCATGCATTCGTCAACAGTGCGTATGCTGTGACCAATATCGAGTCCAATATCCCAAAAAATCTGCACTAATTGTTCCAGCTTCGCACGCGTCAGACTATCTGGCTGTGCAGACAGGAGAATCATGACGTCTACATCAGAATAAGGGAATAATTCTCCTCGCCCATAACCACCAACTGCGACCAGCGCAGTACTGGTCGGGAAGTTGAATTTTTTCCAAATTTTGATTAAAACGTTATCAACATTGCGGCACAAGTCGTGCAGTAATTGTTCCGCTTTGTGATTTTCTGTGAATGCAGCGATTACCAACTGTTGCGCTGCTTTGAGTTCTTCTTTGAACTCTAATGCGGAAATGTTTGCAACAGCGGCTGTCATTATGCTGGTAGGTTTTGCGTCGAGCCGGCCAAAATAAATGCAGGAGGCGGAGGTGATCCCGCAGATAAGGTCAATACTTCATAACCTGTTTCTGTGACCAAAATCGTGTGTTCCCACTGTGCAGATAAGCTGCGGTCTTTTGTTTTAATGGTCCAGCCGTCACCCATTTCACGAATGTCACGACGACCAGCATTAATCATCGGTTCTATAGTGAATATCATACCAGGCACTAATTTCTCTAATGTGCCAGGACGCCCGTAATGAAGTACTTGTGGTTCTTCATGGAAAACTTTGCCGATGCCGTGACCGCAAAATTCACGAACCACGCTATAGCCAGCTTTTTCTGCGTGTTGTTGAATGATATGGCCGATATCACCCAAATGATTACCCGGTTTTACTTTGGAAATACCTAACCACATGCATTCGTATGTGATCTCATTAAGACGTTTTGCCAAAATCGATGGCTCACCAACCAAGAACATACGGCTATTATCCCCGTGGTAGCCATCTTTGATCACAGTAATGTCTAAATTGACAACATCGCCACTTTTTAATATTTTATCCCCGGGAATTCCATGGCAAATTACGTCGTTGACCGAAGTGCAAATCGCCTTTGGGTAAGGCGTGTAGCCAGGTGGGCAATAGTTTAATGGAGCCGGGATGGTACCTTGGATATTGGCCATGTATTCATGACACAATCTGTCTAATTCACCCGTAGTTACGCCTACTTTGACGAATGGCGTAATGTAATCCAGTACTTCCGAGCCAAGTCGGCCTGCTATACGCATTCCTGCGATATCTTCCGGTGTTTTAATTGAGATAGATGTCATGCTGAGCCAAATAAGATGAATATAAGTAAGCTCCAATTATAGTCGAGGCAAGAGCCGTTCGCTGGCCGATCATTGCGCGCTTGAATTTAGGGCTCATTTCGTAGTACAATAGAAGGCTAGTTTGGATAAATGCATCATCAAGCTAAAGAGAAGCTACAAATCAGCTATGAAAAGTTGATTAAAAAATTATTTATTAATGCACGAATCTGATCAACAAGGGTGTCTGGAATTACATAATATTCCCAGATCACTGACTGGATTCAAGACCTAACCCTGGAGTTAATATGTCTGTAACAATGCGCGAAATGCTAGAAGCTGGCGTCCATTTTGGTCACCAAACCCGTTTTTGGAATCCAAAAATGGCGCCGTTTATCTTTGGTCACCGCAATAAAATTCATATCGTCAACCTGGAAAAAACTCTGGGTATGTATCAAGAGGCGATGCAATACATCCGTCAATTATCAGCAAATCGCGGCACAATTTTGTTGGTTGGTACAAAACGTCAAGCACGCGACATCATGGCAGCAGAAGCGCAACGCGCTGGTATGCCTTTCGTTGACCAGCGTTGGTTGGGTGGTATGTTGACTAACTTCAAAACAGTCAAAACATCGATCAAACGTTTGAAAGATATGGAAGCTTCTGTAGAAGATGGTTCTGTAGAAAAGTTGAGTAAAAAAGAAGCGTTGATGTTCCAACGTGAAATCGTTAAATTGCAAAAAGCAATCGGCGGCATCAAGGATATGGGTGGTATTCCTGACGCAATTTTCGTAGTTGACGTTGGTTATCATAAAGGCGCTATCACTGAAGCTGCTAAATTGGGTATCCCAGTTATCGGCGTAGTTGATACTAATCACTCTCCTGAAGGTGTTACTTACATCATTCCAGGTAACGATGACTCCTCCAAGGCAATCGCTTTGTACGCTCGCGGCGTTGCTGATGCAATTCTCGAAGGCCGTGCTAATGCTGTCAACGAAGTGTTAGAAGCTGTTAAGCCAAGTGCTGATGAATTCGTCGAAGTGGCAGGTCAAGCTTAATTGCTTAAAAGCTACGAACTGAGTTCGCAAGTAAGGTGATGGTAAAGGGGCAACAGTCGTTCGCCCCTTTTTTTAAATAAATTTTGATGTTGGTGCTTATCAATAGATGGCACTATCAATTTAGGAGAAAAACATGGCAGCAATTACAGCAGCGATGGTGGGTGAATTGCGCGCAAAGACAGATGCGCCGATGATGGAGTGCAAAAAAGCTTTGACTGAAGCCGAAGGTAATATGGATCGCGCAGAAGAATTGCTCCGTATTAAACTTGGTGGCAAAGCATCGAAAGCGGCATCCCGTATTACTGCAGAAGGCGTAGTAGCTAGTTACTTAACTGGTAATGTTGGCGCAATGATTGAAGTTAATTGCGAAACTGACTTTGTTACCAAGAATGATGACTTTTTGGCGTTAGTAAACAATTGTGCGAAGTTGGTTGCAGAGCATAACCCTGCTGACGTAGCAGCTTTATCAGCTTTGCCATTGGAAGGCGGCACAGTAGAGTCAGTGCGCGCTGCATTGATCGGGAAAATCGGCGAAAACATGTCAATTCGCCGTTTTGTACGTTTTGATACTGAATCTAAATTAGCAGCTTACTTGCACGGCACCCGTATCGGTGTTGTAGTTGACTTTAATGCCGCTGATGATCAGGTCGGTAAAGATGTTGCTATGCACATTGCCGCAATGAAACCAGTTTCATTGTCCTCTGAACAAGTTCCTGCTGAATTGATTGAGAAAGAACGTTCAGTAGCCTCTCAGAAAGCGGCTGAGTCTGGTAAGCCAGCAGATATCGTTGCTAAAATGGTTGATGGTTCGATTCAGAAGTTTTTGAAAGAAGTCTCGCTGTTGAATCAAACATTTGTGAAGAACGACAAGCAAACAGTCGAGCAAATGTTGAAGGCGGCAAATGCTTCCGTCAAATCTTTCACAATGTATGTGGTTGGTGAAGGCATTGAGAAAAAGCAAGACGATTTCGCTGCGGAAGTAGCTGCTCAGGTGGCAGCGGCAAAGCAGGCGTAAGCAAGAATGCGGGCCGAAAGGCCCGTTTTTTTAAACTGCCCGCTTTTTAAATGTATAGATACAGTGTGCTAATAAGGTGTACTAGTTTGCATTAAATTGCTATCTAGTATTTACATTTAGTGAAGCTATTTAATGCGGCTCGTTTCTCAGCTTTTAGCATGTAAGAAATTAATCGTCTAAATCCATAAGGAGTCCAGAACGTGACAAACGTAACGAACGCAAAGCCAGCTTACAAACGTGTCCTGTTGAAGCTCTCTGGTGAGGCCTTGATGGGAGATGATGCCTTCGGAATTAATCGCGCAACAATTGAGCGTATGGTTGCTGATGTCGCTGAAGTCTCAAGGCTTGGCGTTGAATTGGCGATTGTTATTGGAGGCGGTAATATTTTTCGCGGTGTAGCGCCCGGTGCGCAAGGTATGGATCGGGCCACAGCGGATTATATGGGGATGCTTGCAACTGTAATGAATTCCCTGGCATTGGTGGATGCGATGCGTCAGGCGGGTATTACTGCCAGGGTTATGTCAGCAATTGGGATCGATCAAGTAGTTGAGCCTTACGTCCGCCCTAAAGCATTGCAATATCTGGAGGAAGGTAAAGTTGTTGTATTTGCAGCTGGAACAGGTAATCCGTTCTTTACTACAGATACTGCCGCTGCTTTACGAGGATCAGAAATCGGTGCAGAGATTGTTTTAAAAGCGACCAAAGTCGATGGCGTCTATACTGCCGACCCAAAGAAAGATCCTACAGCAACGCGTTACACCACGATTTCTTTTGATGAGGCAATCTCACGCCATTTGCAGGTAATGGACGCAACTGCATTTGCGTTATGTAGAGATCAAAAATTACCAATCAAAGTCTTCTCAATTGTCAAACCAGGTGCGCTAAGAAACGTCATCATGGGAGCAGACGAAGGCACCTTGGTACACGTATAATTTTATTGAACGTACTACTGAATTGATAAGTTGATGTATAGGAGGGCGGCATGACCGTTGCAGATGTAAAGAAAAATACTGAACAAAGAATGCAAAAAACGATAGAGACGCTGAAGGCGGATTTGTCCAAAGTCCGTACTGGCCGCGCGCATACCGGCATTCTTGATCATGTTCAAGTTGATTACTATGGTACGGCAACACATATTACCCAAGTTGCGAACGTGACCCTAATCGATGCCCGTACTATCGGTGTTCAACCTTGGGAAAAGAAAATGATTTCTGCGGTTGAGAAGGCGATTCGTGATGCGGATTTAGGTCTGAATCCGTCCACGCAAGGTGACATGATCCGAGTACCAACTCCGGCGTTGACAGAAGAGCGTCGTAAAGAAATGGTTAAGTTGGTTAAGAATGAGGGCGAAGATGGAAAAATCGCCATCCGTAATATTCGCCGTGATGCTAACGAGTCACTCAAGAAAATTCTCAAGGATAAAGAGTGCTCTGAGGATGATGAGCGTCGGGCTCAAGATGATATACAGAAGCTGACCGATAAGTTTGTTAGTGAAGTAGACAAGCTACTTGCTGAAAAAGAAAAAGAAGTATTGACGGTATAGATTGCCCCGATATTTCCTTGCTCCTATTTGCCTTGGGCGTTTAATTAAATTTTTTGCTCAAGGCAGAAAAGAAGTAATTCATTCTGGATATTCATGACTCACATTAGCTCTACAAAAGATGTTCCCGTTGTCGATAATGTGCCTAAGCACGTGGCTATTATCATGGATGGTAATGGGCGTTGGGCGACCAAGCGCTTTTTGCCACGTGTGGCGGGACATGCTAAAGGGGTAGATGCAGTTCGTGTCATCGTCGAAGCATGTGCCATCAGGGGCGTGCAATACCTGACTCTTTTTGCCTTTAGTTCTGAAAACTGGCGTCGGCCTGCAGATGAAGTTTCTTTATTGATGCGCTTATTTGTTACTGCGCTTGAGAAAGAAGTCGCAAAAATGCACGTAAACGATATTCGCTTGAAGGTAGTCGGTGATTTAAGTCGTTTTGATGCGTCATTGCAGAAAATGATACAAGCAGCAGAGACGAAGACGGCGAACAATGCCGGGCTCACAGTCACCATCTGCGCTAACTATGGTGGCCGCTGGGATGTAGTGCAAGCCTTTAATCGGTTGGTACAAGAGGGGCAAGTTAGTATGCCGATTGATGAGGATCAATTAGCGCCTTATTTGTCTATGGCGTATGCGCCCGAGCCAGATCTTTTTATCCGTACTGGCGGTGAAACAAGAATTTCTAATTTTTTACTGTGGCAATTGGCCTACAGTGAGCTTTACTTTACCGAGACCTACTGGCCTGACTTTGATGCTGCAGCGCTAGATACGGCCATCACATCCTATCAAACAAGAGAACGAAGATTTGGCCGAACCAGTGCGCAATTGGTAGGACAAACATCGTCATAGCTTTCAGGCGACTTAATGCTTAAAACTCGTGTCATTACGGCATTGATATTATTGGCGATTTTATTGCCGATTCTTTATTCGGGTTCTTTTATTGCGTTTACGATCATCGCAACCTTGTTCTTGGGCGCCGCAATGTGGGAAAACCAACGTCTGTTTCAGAAACCGGCTCCTATTGTTATTGCCCTTATTTGGGCGGGCTTATTTGCGGGCTTAACTGTTAGTAATGCTGCTATTTCTCAACCTATGCTGTTTGCTTTGTCCACTGCATTTTGGGCGGTTAAATTTACTCCCTCGCTAGCCAGAGGTCTTCCGGCTCGTAATAACGGAATTGCTAACTCTCTATTTAGTGGTATGTATAGCGCATCTATTTTTGCTTGTTTTGTCGCGATAACCAGTTTGTTCAATTACTCCCCGATTTTTTTGTTGTCTATCATGGCAACAGTCTGGGTTGCTGATATCGGAGCCTATTTTTCTGGAAAAGCTTTTGGTAAACATAAGCTGGCACCAAGTATTTCACCCGGCAAGTCTTGGGAGGGAGCGATAGGCGGCTGGATTGCTGTACTGCTGATTAGTTTTGCTGCGAGCCAAGTTGATGTGCTTTCTGGTACTTTTCCTTCCAAAGTATTAATCTCGTTTGGAATTTTGGGCTTCGTTGGCATTATGAGTCTGTTGGTTGTCGCCAGTGTTGTGGGCGATTTATTTGAATCCTCATTAAAACGCCGTGCAGGTTTCAAAGACAGTAGTGCTTTACTGCCGGGTCATGGCGGTGTGCTTGATAGGATTGACGCCTTAATCCCCGTATTACCCATTGCTGCGCTCATTGTTTTATGGATGAAGTAAGTATGACGACGAGCGTATCAAGTGTACAAAAACTCTGCGTTTTAGGTTCAACCGGTTCTATCGGAGTTTCTACTCTGGATGTGGTTGCTAGACATCCAGATCGCTATCAGGTATTTGCTTTAACAGCACATAGTCAAGTTGAAAAATTGGCGCTGCAATGTAAGCAATTCAATCCGCAGATTGCAGTGGTTGGTTCCGCTAAAGCGGCTTCTGAATTACAACGGCTACTGCTTGGAAAGAATCTAAAGACTGAAGTCAGCTATGGCTCACAAGCCCTATGTGATGTAGCGAGCTCTGTCGATTGTGATACGGTAATGGCGGCAATTGTCGGCGCTGCTGGTTTGCCCGCATCCTTAGCTGCAGCTAAGGCGGGTAAGAAAGTTCTACTTGCGAACAAAGAAGCCTTGGTCATGGCTGGACAGATATTTATCAATACTGTTCGTGACAGCGGCGCTACTTTACTACCCATAGACAGCGAGCATAATGCGATCTTCCAATGCTTGCCGCACAATTACAATCGACATCCATCTGAATATGGAATCAGCAAGATTATCTTGACAGCGTCTGGGGGGCCTTTTTTAAATCGCAATTTAGAATCCTTATCCGATGTAACGCCTGACGAGGCCGTGGCGCATCCAAACTGGGTCATGGGCAGGAAGATTTCAATTGATTCCGCCACCATGATGAATAAGGGCTTAGAGGTAATTGAGGCGCACTGGTTATTTGCTACGCCTTCAGAGCAAATTGAAGTTTTGATACATCCCCAGAGCGTGATTCATTCTATGGTTTCCTACAATGATGGCTCAGTCCTTGCCCAGATGGGGAATCCGGATATGCGCACACCGATTGCTTACGGTTTGGCCTACCCAGAACGAATTGTATCTGGCGTCGCACCACTTGATCTGGTTAAAATCGCTAAACTCCATTTCGAAGCGCCAGACTTTAAGCGTTTTCCTTGCCTTGATCTGGCTTATGCTGCGTTGAAAGCGGGTCAAACTGCATCAACTATATTGAACGCAAGTAATGAGATCGCTGTCCAAGCTTTTTTGGACGGGAAAATTGGTTTTAGAATGATTGATCAAATTATTGCTCGTGTATTGGATAAGATTGCATTATCTAGCGCCGATGATATCGAATCTATTCTTGAATGCGATAAAGAAACACGAGTAATTACTCAGGCTTTGCTCGCTTCATGATTCAAATACAAACTTTTTTACAAACCGTCCTAGCATTTGCATTTGCGCTGGGTACTCTTGTGATTATTCACGAGCTTGGACATTATTTTGTCGCCAGACTTTGCGGTGTTAAAGTTTTACGGTTTTCTGTCGGTATGGGGCGAGTTATCTACTCAAAAAATTTTGGTAAAGACCAAACTGAATGGGCTTTATCAATTTTACCTTTGGGCGGTTACGTCAAAATGCTTGATGCGAGAGAGCAGGATGTAAGTAAGCTATCTGAGCATGAGTTAAGCAGGGAATTTTGTAGACAGTCAGTTTGGAAACGCATCGCCATTGTTGCGGCAGGTCCCACAGCAAATTTTTTGCTGGCAATTACTTTATTTTCTGGTCTTTACTTGCATGGAGTTTCTGAGCCCAGCAGTAAAATTCGCGTACCTTCGAGTTCTTCGTTGGCTTATCACGCAGGTTTGCGTCAAGGTGACGTGATCACTAGCGTAAATGATGAGAATGTACAAACTTGGTCTGACGTGCGCTGGAAGTTACTACAATTAGGTTTATCTAAAAGTAACGCGCAGATAGTTGTCGCTAGGGTTAGTCAAAATAAACCGGAAATTCTTGATCACGTAACGATTGAACTCCCTTTATCCCAGCTCTCAAGTAAAGATCTGGAAGCCGATTTTTTGAATCAATTAGGTTTTTTCGTTGCTCGTCCGGCGGCAATACTAGGCACAGTAGATCCCGAAGGAGCTGCGAAGCGCGCTGGCTTGCAGGAGAAAGACCAAATTCTTGAAGTTGATGGTAGACCATTATTGGATGGCTTAGCATTTACCGAACTGGTCAGTGCTTCCCCAAATAAAGCGATGCATTTGTTAGTGAAGCGAGGCGAACGAACTTTCGAACTTGATGTCACACCTGAGCAGCAAGTGATTAAGGATCAGACTATTGGCAGAATTAAAGTTGGATTGATGCTCGCACCAGAGATGGTGCAAGTAGAAACAACTTTTTCGGATTCAGTGGTCAAGGGCACAAAAAGAACCTGGGATACCAGTATTTTGAATTTTAAAATGCTGGGGAAAATGGTGACTGGGGATATTTCGTTAAAGAATATTACAGGTCCCATCACGATTGCTGATTATGCAGGTCAGACCTCCAGAACCAGTGTCGTCAGTTACCTTAGCTTTATTGCTTTAATCAGTATTAGTCTTGGCGTCATGAATTTGCTCCCTATTCCTGTGTTGGATGGCGGGCATTTGTTGTATTATTCGCTGGAAGTTTTGACTGGAAGGGCTGTGTCAGAGCGTTTCGGTGAGATTGCACAGCGCGCAGGCGTGGTTTTATTAATGGGTTTGATGGCAGTTGCCTTTTTTAATGATATTTCACGACTAATGTCATAATGCGCAGCTAAAGCAAACTATGCTGCTGGTTGTCGATCTTTCCGGTAGAAATTTGAGATTAAATAACACCCAATGAAATTACATATCGAGCACTTTACTTTGCCAAATACTTTGCCTAAATTACGACGCCACATATTGGCATTAGCGGCTCTTGCCGTTTGTTCAGGAAGTGCATTGGCCGTTGAGCCATTCACTGTAAAAGATATCCGTGTAGAGGGTATTCAGCGGACCGAAGCAGGAACGGTGTTTACTTACCTTCCGGTTAAAGTTGGCGAAGTATTTGATGATGCCAAGAGTATTACTGCAATCAAGTCTTTGTATGCGACAGGTTTCTTTAAAGACGTTCAAATCGAAGTGCAAAACGGTGTTTTAATTGTTTTGCTTGAAGAGCGTCCATCTATCGCTGGCGTCGAGTTCACCGGTACTAAGGAGTTTGAAAAAGATGCTTTGATTAAAGCCTTAAAGGATATTGGCGTTGGCGAAGCAAAAATCTTCGATAAAGCAACTGTGGATCGTGCAGAGCAAGAACTGAAACGTCAATATTTATCGCGCGGTTTGTATGGTGTTCAGATTACGACAACTATCACACCGATTGAACGTAACCGGGTGAATGTAACTTTTGCAGTCAACGAAGGTGATATCGCTCGTATTGCACAAATTACTTTAGTCGGTAATAAAGCGTTTTCCGACAGTGAATTACGTGAATTATTTGCGCTCTCAACACCTGGTTGGTTTAGCTGGTACACCAAGGCTGATCAATATTCAAAACAAAAATTGTCTGGCGATATTGAAACACTACGATCTTTTTATCAAAATCGCGGTTATCTAGAAATGCAAATTGATTCCACGCAAATTTCTATTACTCCAGATAAAAAGAATATTTACATTACCATCAATATTATAGAAGGCGACAAATACACAGTATCTGACGTCAAGCTTGAAGGTGAGGTTTTTGGTCGTGAAGACGAACTAAAATCTTTGTTATCTCTCAAGAGCGGTGATATTTATAACGCGGCGAGATTAACGGATAGTACCAAACGTATTTCTGAGCGTATGGGTAACTTTGGTTACGCTTTTGCGAACGTGAATGCCAATCCGCAACTTGATAAAGAAAAGAAAGAAGTTGCGTTTACAATCTTTATCGATCCTGGTAAGCGAGTATATGTACGCCGCATAAATCTTGCAGGTAACACCCGAACCAGAGACGAGGTAATTCGTAGAGAATTCCGCCAATTCGAAGGATCTTGGTATGACGGTGAAAAAATCAAAATTTCGCGCGACAGGGTTGATCGTCTTGGATATTTTAAAGACGTCAATATAGAAACGCCAGAAGTGCCAACTAGTACAGATCAGGTTGATGTGAATTTGACGATCACTGAGAAGCCGACCGGTAATATTTTGCTCGGTGCAGGTTACTCCGGCGCAGAAAAATTGACTTTGACAGGCTCAATTCAACAAGCAAATGCGTTTGGTAGTGGTGATACGATTGGGCTTGATGTTAATACAAGTCGTCAAAACCGTACTATTGCTGTGACTCATGTCGATCCTTACTTTACTGATGATGGCGTAAGTCGCAGTTTTGACGTCTATCTGCGAACAACCAGACCAATTATTGGTAGTCTTGGTGATTATAAAGTCCAGACTACTGGCGGTAATGTCCGTTTCGGTGTGCCGTTTTCAGAAGTTGATACAGTGTTCTTTGGTCTAGGCTTTGAACGCACTAATGTGCAGACCTTTTCACCGTTCGATGGTGTCCAGAGTCCTCCTCGTTATCTTCAGTATGTTGCTAATTATGGGGACGGTATTAAAGACCCTACTGATCCGCTATATGGTGTAGGTAACGCTGTCACCAATGCGTTTCCATTAACAGCTGCATGGCAAAGAGACAGTCGCGATAGTGCTTTGACGCCATCGATTGGGCGCTATCAACGTGCAAATATTGAGCTTGCAGCTATAGGTAGTTTTAAATACTATCGTGCAATTTATCAGCATCAATATTTTAAGCCAATATATCGCTCGGTTGTTTTGGCATTTAATGGCGAGTTTGATTATGGGCATGGCTTAGGTGGTAATCCGTATCCTTTGTTTAAAAATTTCTATGCTGGTGGTATTGGATCAGTGCGTGGCTATGAACCTTCCTCGTTAGGTAGTAAGGATCCGGCTGGTGATTCTCTCGGTGGCTCAACAAGGTTATTTGGTAATTTGGAATTACAATTACCATTTCCGGGTGCAGATAAATCTTTGAGGTGGTTTACTTTCCTTGACGGTGGTAACGTATTTGATGAAGGTCAAAAAGTACGTGTCAGCGATATGCGATACTCTGTTGGTATGGGTATCAGTTGGATTTCACCTGTAGGCCCTTTAAGATTGAGTATTGGTAAAGCATTGAATGCAAAACCAGAGGATAAAAAACAAGCCTTCCAGTTTCAATTGGGTGCTGGATTTTAAACAAACTGTCTGCTAAGTTTTAACTTGTTTGAGTTTGTATTTGAGATTGTTTTTCGGAGAATATTTTGAGTCAACTTACTACCCCGTCCAAATTGTTGCAAAGCCTGATGGTTTGTGCGGCGTGTTTTGTCAGCGTTGCTCAAGTCCATGCACAGGATTCTAGAGTCGCTATTTTTGATTCTCAACGTGTTATGCGTGAGTCTGGCCCAGCCAAAGCTGCCGAAGAAAAAATCAAACAAGAGTTTTCTAAGCGCGGCAAAGAAGTTGATGATTTGGGCCTTAAAATTAAAGCAATGGCAGAAAAGCTTGAAAAAGACGCTCCCGTTATTTCTGAATCTGAACGGATTAAACGTCAGCGCGAATTAACTGATCTGGATCAGGATTTCAAACGTAAACAACGTATTTTTAGCGAAGACCTGAATCAGCGTAAGAATGAAGAAATCGCTGCTTTAGTAGATCGCGCCGTAAAAGCAGTGAAGCAAATTGCCGAAGCTGAAAAATACGATATCGTCTTGCAAGATGCGGTTTACTTTAATCCACGCGTTGATATCACAGACAAGGTTCTCAAAGCCCTGTCCAAATAAAATATGACCAACATAAGCATTCGGCTGGGGGAATTGGTCGATCGCTTCGGTGGTCAATTAATTGGCTCTCCAGATGTTGGTATCACGGGCATCGCTCCTTTGAGTGATGCTGTTTCTAGCCAACTCAGCTTTTTATCCAACTCCAAGTTACGCTCACAAGTATCGCAGACTCACGCTGCTGCGTTGATTTTGTCTGCGACAGATCATGCTGCTGTCCGTGATTCGTACTCTGGCATTTATATTATTGCGGATAATCCTTATGTCTACTTTGCGCATGTAGCCCAACATTTTGCTTCCCTACGAGCTATTCCTGCTGAAAAAGGCGTGCATCCAACTGCCTTCGTCAGTCCATATGCCATCATTGCTCCTAGCGCCTCTATCGGTGCTCACGCTACGATTGAAGCGGAGGCCGTGATAGCTGAAAACGTGGTTATCGGTGCAGGCTGTTTTATCGGGCGAGGCGTGAATCTTGATGCCAATACACGGGTTCATCCTAATGTCACGATTTACGACTATTGTAGTATCGGTCAACGCGTGATTATTCACTCAGGTGCGGTGATTGGTGCTGACGGATTTGGCTTTGCCAATGAGCGTGGAAACTGGATTAAGATTCCGCAAACAGGGCGTGTGTTGATCGGTGATGACGTAGAAATCGGTGCGAATACCAGTATTGATCGTGGTGCACTCGCAGATACCATCATAGAAGAGGGCGTTAAGTTGGATAATCAAATTCAAATTGGGCATAACTGTCACATCGGAGCGCATACGGCAATGGCTGGCTGCGTCGGGGTTGCAGGTAGTGCCAAAATTGGAAAACATTGCACCTTTGGCGGTGCCGCCATGGTGTTAGGGCATTTAAATATCGTTGATAACGTGCATATTTCGTCGGGGAGCATGGTCACTCGGTCCATTTTAGAGCCAGGGCAATATACAGGTTTTTATCCATTAGCAAAAAATGCAGATTGGGAAAAAACCGCCTCGATTGTTCGTAATTTAAACAGCATGCGCGACAAAATCCGACAATTAGAAAAAACCATTAAATTGCTTACAGAAAAATCATCATGAACACTCTCGATATCAATCAAATTAAACAATATCTTCCGCATCGTTATCCTATGTTGTTAGTGGATCGCGTTTTGGATTGGGAAAGCGGCAAGCGTATTACAGCGATAAAAAATGTGACAGCAAATGAGGAATTTTTCAATGGACATTTTCCGAACAAACCAGTCATGCCCGGCGTTTTGATGATAGAAGCAATGGCACAAACTGCCGCGATTTTGTCTTTCCTGACGATGGATCAAAAACCGGATGAAAACACGATAGTCTATTTTTTAGGCATTGATGGCGCACGCTTTAAGCGGCCTGTAGAACCAGGTGATCAATTAAGAATTGAAGTAGAAATTTTGCGTATTACCCGAGGTATCTGGAAATACAAAGCCAAAGCGACCGTTGATGGCCAACTTGCTGTAGAGGGCGAATTAATGTGTACCTTACGCTCAACCACTGACACTCCTACGGCGGTGTAAATCATGGCGATCCATCCAACAGCACTGATTGATCCTAAAGCCTCATTGGACAGCTCGGTTGAGGTGGGTCCGTATTCGGTTATTGGACCCAATGTCTCGATCGGTGCCGGGACAAAAATTGCATCGCATGTGGTGATTGATGGCCACACAAGCATTGGTTGCGACAACCAGTTCCATCCGTTTTCATCCATAGGCGGGCCTGCACAGGACAAAAAATATGCTGGTGAAGCGACGCGCTTAGAAATTGGCGATCGTAACTTGGTCCGTGAATTTTGCACCTTCAATTGCGGTACTGTGCAAGATAAAGGCCTGACCCGGATTGGTAGCGATAACTGGTTTTTAGCCTATGTGCATATTGCACATGATTGCCAGGTTGGCAATCGTACGATCTTCTCCAATAATGCGGCATTAGCCGGTCATGTCCAGATTGGTGACTGGGTAATTTTGAGCGGCTTTGCGGCGGTACATCAATTTACCCAAATCGGCCCGCATGCTTTTGTCGGGATGAATACTAGCCTGACGCAAGACGTACCTCCTTTCGTGCTTTTGTCTGGCAACCCCGCGCAGGCGCATGGCATCAATATTGAAGGCTTGAAACGGCGTGGATTTGATCGCGCCCAAATCTCTGCTTTGCGCCAAGCCTACAAAATTATCTACAAGTCAGGTTTGACATTAGACGAGGCCAAATCCGCTTTGGATCAAGAGATTGCCGGATTGCCTGACAGCGAAGCGCAGCACGTCCAGCAAATGCGCCAGTTTCTTGATACCACCACACGCGGCATTGTGCGTTAATTTTAGCGTCATGCGGTAGCCAAATAAACTTTAGATGAGTTTTAAATAAGCTCTAAATCAGCTCTAAATCAGCTTCAAATAAGATTTAAATCGACGCCATTTTGCTTCACTGTGTTTGCGTACTTTTTGTATTGGACTGCTCTTGTCAAACAATCCCGTCATTGCCATGGTCGCCGGTGAAACCTCTGGTGACATGCTGGCTAATCGTATGTTGTCCGGCCTCAGAAAGCAATTGCCTGATGCCGTAATGCATGGGATTGGCGGGCCAAGGATGGCTGAGTACGGTTTTATCAATGACTGGCCAATGGATAAACTGGCAGTACGTGGCTTGTTTGAAGTATTAGCGCATTACCGAGAGATCAGTGGGATTCGTAAACAATTGCGTGAGCGTTTGTTAGCAGAGAAGCCAGACGTATTTATCGGCGTTGACGCTCCAGACTTCAACCTAGATTTAGAAATCCAGCTCAAACAAGCTGGTATACCGACCATGCATTACATCAGTCCGTCGATCTGGGCGTGGCGTGGCGGACGTATCAAAAAAATTGCTGAAGCCGTCTCGCATATGCTGGTCGTCTTTCCGTTTGAAGAGAAAATTTACCGCGATGCCGGTATTCCGGTCACCTATGTTGGCCATCCTTTAGCGCAAGTGATCCCGCTAGAAATCGACACCGCAGCGGCGCGGGAAGAGCTGGGCTTTCCGGCGGACGCAAGAATCTTGACGGTGTTACCTGGCAGCCGGATGTCAGAAATTAAGTACAACACGGCGACGTTTATCAGTGCTGCAAAAATCTTATGTGCGCGTGATCCTCAGTTACAAATCGTGGTGCCGATGGCTGGCTCCAAACAACGCAGTTACTACATCAAACTAGTGGTACAAGCCAAGTTAGAAGGTGTGCCCGTGTTGCTGATCGATGGCCGATCACATACGGCAATTGCTGCTGCGGATGTTGTATTGGTCGCCTCAGGTACCGCGTCGCTAGAGGTCGCTTTATTTAAAAAACCAATGGTGATCGCTTATAAAATGATGGAAGCATCATGGCAAATCATGCGGCATATGGGGTATCAGCCATGGATAGGTTTGCCGAATATTCTTGAGCGTGAATTTGTCGTACCTGAATTTTTGCAAAGTGCCGCAACGCCAGAAGCTCTAGCAGAGGCTTTGTGGAAGCAATTAAACGATACGTCATTGCGTGACTCACTTCAACAGCGTTTTACCGATATGCATCACACGCTATTACGTGATACGGCCGAATTGTCCTCCAATGCGGTGATGGCGGTGATGGATGAGCACCGCTCTGGCCGCTGATTTGTCTGATTTTTCGTATAGGTTTGATCACGCTGCTGTGTCTGATCATATCGATTTTTTCCTAATAAGTTCGAGCCTGGTTTTACATAGATTTAAATATACTCCCCATTATTTTTAGTAAAATCGCTTTGATGTCCAGACTTTATCTGGACATCTAATGCATACAGGGTGGGAGTAATTTATTCTCTCAAGCCGTTATTCAAACGAAGAATCTGAGTTGTAAGCAAAGCTCTTGCTAAAAATTTAGGCTATCCTATGTCATCCTCTTCATTTGCATTTTTATCTTATGTATATCGACTCTCATTGCCATATTAATTTCCCTGAACTGGCGGCACGTATGCCAGAAATTATGTCAAAAATGGAGGAGAACGGTGTTACGCATGCCCTGTGCGTGTCGGTTGATTTGCCGCATTTTCCGCAGGTATTGGCACTGGCAGAAGCATATCCAAATATCTACGCGTCGGTAGGCGTCCATCCAGATTATGAAGACACAGAGGAGCCGAGTGCAGAGCAACTCGTGCACTTGTCACAGCATCCAAAAATTATTGCCATAGGCGAGACCGGCCTGGATTATTTCCGGCTGACAGGTGATCTGGAATGGCAGCGCGAGCGGTTCCGGCAGCATATCCGTGCCTCTAGGCTCAGTCGCAAGCCGTTGATTATCCACACCCGATCAGCCTCAGAAGACACCATCCGTATTATGCAAGAAGAGGGCGCTGGCATTGCCCAAGGTGGCGTTGGTGGTGTGATGCATTGCTTTACCGAGTCTTTAGAAGTTGCGCTGGCGGCGATTGAAATGGATTTTTATATTTCTTTCTCCGGTATCCTGACTTTTAAGAGTGCCAAAGATCTACAGGCGGTTGCACGTGCTTTGCCTGTAGAGCGCATTTTGATCGAAACCGATTCACCTTATCTGGCACCCACGCCGCATCGAGGCAAAATGAATGAACCTGGTTTTGTGCGCCATGTGGGTGAATTTTTAGCTGACTTAAAAGGGATTTCAGTCAAACAGGTGCAAGAAGCGACGACTGAGAATTTTTTTAAATTATTCAATCTAGCGCAATAATATGCAAACTCAATTGCGGATCAACTTGAGAACTACGCTAAGAGCGAATTTTTTAGAAGGTAAGCTAAGATTAGTGCCAGTGTTTAGCCAGCTGCAGACATCGCTTTGGATGCTGTCCACACTGCTGTTAGTTACCAATCTGTTTTTGCCTACTTCAGCACATGCAGGGTCTTACGATGATCTGATCACCGCCGTCAAATTTGATTATGTTGAAGTGGTTCAAGACCTGCTAGTTAAAGGCATCGACCCAAACTCGGTAGAGCCAGGCAGAGGCGAGACTATATTAATGCTCGCTCTGCGTGAACATTCCGACAAAGTGTTTAATCTACTGATGGCGCAGCCGGAGATAAAAATCGAGGCTAGAGCAAACAACGGTGATACCGCAATCATGATCGCCAGCTATGAGAATAATATCGAGGCAGTAAAAAAACTGATCGCGGCCGACGCCCAGATTAACCAGCCTGGCTGGACTGCGTTGCATTATGCGGCCGCAAAAGGCAATCTGGAAATCATCTCTCTACTGCTAGAGCACTCAGCATACATCGACACAGAATCGCCCAATAAAACTACGCCGTTGATGATGGCGGTACGTTCTGGCAAATCAGAAGCAATTACTTTGCTATTGGACGAGGGCGCGGACGCCACTGTAAAAAATCAACTCGGTATGACCGCACTGGATTTTGCGCTGGAATATGAAAAAAAAGAAATTGCTGAAATTTTAAAAGTGCATATAAAAAAGCATCACTGAGTTGTTGGTCGATTGCCTTATTAATTCCACCAAAACGTCGTTAAAAATTCGGTCAAAGTTGAGTTAAAGTATGGTCAAAGTATGGTCACTGAGTAGTAACAAACAAGCGGCAAAATAAGCGTGCTTCCGTGGTACTTTATCGGAGTAAATTAACTGCTAAAACCGGGTTGCCAAGCCTTGTTCTATCGTGGTAAAGTTCGCGCTTCGTCTTATTGGAGTTTTTCTGTGGATAGTTATAGTAGTCGATCTTATATCGACCACACCTTGGCACTGTAACCTCAGAACTCCTGTCGCTACTTTGCCAGATAATGGCAAGTAGTGATGTCAAAAATAGCCTGCAACATCTGCATGCTGCACATCCTTACTTACCCCCACTAACGTACTTAACAACGTACTCAACGCATGCTTAATTGGGCGTAGCGGCTTAGCACCGAAAGCTTGTACTCTGCCTGACAGATACCCAAGTTTAGTCGCTTAGTTTGCCTGGCATGTGCTGTTTTTAGTCATGACTATGCGTAGCTGGTCAGGGAGGTAGTTTGTTCGAACTTTTTAATCCGCAAAAACGCTCTGTACTCACGAGCGTTATCAAAGGGTCCTTAAGCGATCCTAACAAAGGGCCTAATCGCTGGGATTGGGCTTTGTTGCCATTGGTTTTTTTACTGATCGTTGCATTTGCCTTTGCCGCAATGCAGATGAGTCGTCCCTTTGTGGTCGGTGAAATTTTACACATATCGTTGGATCCAAGTTATTTGCCGTATTACTTATTGCGTACTATTTTGCGCATGTTTACGGCCCTGGCTTTTGCTTTGCTATTCAGCTTTGCTTTTGTCGCGATTGCCGTCAAATATGCAGCAGCAGAAAAAATAATGATACCGATGCTGGATATTTTACAATCGCTGCCAATTCTAGGTTTTCAAGCGATTGCGATCACTCCGTTCATCGCCTTGTTTTCGGGCGATTTATTAGGTGTTGAGTGCGCAGCGATTTTTGCGATCTTTACCTCGCAAGCCTGGAATATGACTTTTAGCCTGTATCAATCGGTGCGCACTGTGCCGCCAGAATTGAGTGAAGCCGCACGTATCTTCAGATTGTCTAGCTGGCAGCGATTCTGGCGCTTAGAACTGCCGTTTGCAATGCCAGGTTTGTTGTGGAATATGATGATGTCGATGTCGGGTGGCTGGTTTTTTCTGGTTGCTGCCGAGGCGATTTCTGTCGCAGGACAAGATATTAAATTGCCGGGTATCGGCTCTTATATTGCGGTAGCGATTGAATCTAAAAACGGCATGGCAATTGCCTATGCGATTGCTGCCATGTTGACCGGTATTTTGCTCTACGATCAACTATTCTTCCGACCCTTATTGGCATGGGCAGATAAATTCCGTTTTGAAGAAAGCCAGGGCGAATCTGCACAGCAATCCTGGTTGCTGGATTGGATGCGTAACAGTCACTGGTTCCGCGAGTGGAGCGAGAGATTTTGGCATTGGTTAAGTCGCGCTCTTGGTTGGTTTAGTGTGACTTACGACGGTACATCGCCACAGGCAATTGTGCGTGAGCCGCATCCATTTTGGTCGCGGGCATGGGATATTTTATTGATCATCGCTTCTGCAATTGCTGCGATTAGTTTGCTGGTATACATCCATACTGAAGTTGGTTGGGCTGAAGTCGCGCATGTCGTTTTTCTAGGGTTGATCACTTTAACCAGAGTCATGTTATTAATCGGACTTGCTTCAGTGGTCTGGGTGCCGATTGCAGTATGGATAGGTTTGCGCCCGCAATACTCACAACGGGTACAGGCAGTGGCGCAATTTTTAGCGGCGTTTCCGGTGAATTTATTATTCCCTATCGTCGTTTTTATGATGGTTCGTTTTAATCTCACACCGAATATCTGGCTCAGCCCTCTGATGGTATTTGGTACTCAGTGGTACATCTTGTTCAATGTTGTTGCCGGTGCTTCTGCGATTCCGAACGAGTTGCGCCTGGCTGCAGATAATCTAGGTTTAAAAGGCTGGCTAAAGTGGAAGCGGGTGTATTTGCCCGCCATTTTCCCTAGCTACATCACTGGCGCAATTACGGCCAGCGGCGGCTCTTGGAATGCCAGTATCGTTGCTGAATACGTCACCTGGGGTAAAACGACGTTGATTGCTGATGGTCTGGGTAGTTACATCAAGCAAATGACTGAAGCTGGAGATTTCCATCGTAATGCGCTAGCGATTGGCGTGATGTGCGTCTTCGTCATGGTATTGAATCGGTTTTTCTGGCGCAAACTGTATTTACTCGCCGAAGATCGCAGCCACTAGATGTTAGTCACTGATTCGCACTTAAAACTGCTTGCGACATCAGTGCCAAGAGGATAAATGATGACTCAAAAATTATTAATCGATTTAAATGCCGTAGCCAAATCCTTTCGCGCAGCCGATGGTACTGCCCGCTTGATTTTAGATAAGGTTGATTTCCAGTTAAAAGAAGGTGAGATCGTCGCCTTGCTGGGTAAATCCGGGTCTGGTAAATCTACTTTATTGCGCATCATGGCAGGCTTGATCCCCGCTGACAAAGGCAAGGTTGCTTACCGCGACAAACCGATTTATGGTCCGGTCGCGGGCGTTGCCATGGTGTTTCAATCATTCGCGCTATTCCCTTGGTTAACCGTGCAGCAAAATGTCGAGCTGGGTTTAGAGGCGCAAGGAGTTCCGGTCAAAGAACGGGAAGAGCGAGCCGATGCCGTTTTAGAGATGATCGGTCTGGCTGGTTTCGGCGGCGCTTTACCGCGCGAACTTTCTGGCGGTATGAAGCAAAGGGTAGGTATCGCCCGCGCGCTGGTGACGAATCCTGATGTACTGTTGATGGACGAAGCCTTTTCTGCATTAGACGTTTTAACTGGCGAAACCCTGCGTAACGACATGCTGGAGCTATGGGAAGAAAGCCGTATTCCAACCAAAGGCATTCTGATTGTTTCGCACAATATTGAAGAAGCCGTGATGATGGCGGACCGCATCATTATTTTGTCCAGCGACCCCGGCAGCGTGCGTTGCGAAATCAAAATTGATTTGCCTCGTCCACGCAATGTGGAGTCCGCCGAGGTGAGGGCTTTGATTGACGAGGTATATGGCCTTATGACTATGCGCCATACACCTGAAACCGTCTCTGGTCGTCCTTCCCCAGAGCATCTTGGCTACCGTTTGCCAGATACCGACGTCAGCCGGATCGAAGGCGTACTCGATTTACTGGCCGATGCACCGTTCAACGGTCGTGCTGATTTGCCGCAACTGGCAGAAGAATCTGAATTGTCAGATGAGGAATTATTCCCAACTTACGAGGCACTAGGCTTATTAGGTCTGGCCATCATCGAAAAAGGCGACATTATCCTGACGCCATTGGGACAACGGTATGTCGATGCCGATCAGGCCTTAAAGCAAGAACTCTTCGGACATCAATTATTAACCCACGTACCACTCGCCGCCAACATCCGCGGCAATTTAGAAATCGATCCTAACGGCAGCTTGCCGGAAGAACCTTTTTTGGAATTGCTGGCAGAATTTTTAGAAGCCGACGAAGCCAAGCGCGTTCTGGAGATTGCGATTGAATGGGGCCGTTACGGTGAGGTATACGAGTACGACTACCGTACTGGTCGCTTGATTTTACCTGAGCTGGAAGAGGAATAAATTGGAGTTCTGTTGCAATATCAGTAGCCATTTTTTTAGGTCAGGCCAGATTTAAAATGTCAGACCGGAGATGTAGTCGGCGGGGCGATCAACGTTGGTAACAGAGCCCATTTGGTGAGTGACATTGCGACTGTAGATTGTATTTTTCCTTGTTCGGATGAAAGACATCTAGTCTGGATATTGTACTAAAAGCAAAAAACTCTTTGGCTACACCGGCGGGGTACATGTTCCCCATAACATCGTCGCTACTTTTGCTTGAGGGTGAAATGTTATTTAGATTTATGTCGAAGTCATCTTAGAGTACTTACTAAAATCATATACTCCCACTTACGACATAAGAAATATACCCTGGTGTCCAATGATTATATGGACGGGTAAAATATACCCATGGGGAGTATATTATGCAGATTCATCATCGATGAATAGACGATCCTCCCAGACTCCACCTAAAAGCTACTACAAAAGTTTTGCAGGTCGGCTGCACGTCCAGCACAAACTTTGCATCACAGCATGGAGTGTTTTATTGGATATTGGGAAAGCGATCTGGAAAGGTCGCTAGCCTCAGGTGATAGTGCAAGTACTGAGCACTGAGCAAGATAGTCGCATTGATTCATCGAATCCAGTGACGATTGTTAAATCTTTGTAAGCGAGCCTAAGCGTGCTGTCGCACCGATCTGAACAAGCCTCACCTGCTAGATTGAACGTTTTAGTTTAACCCAGATTTTTCATTGGAATAGCGACAAGTGTGCCTTTGGCAGACTGACTGGCTAGACACGACGACGACGCAAGCTGCATCTTGCTAGGAGGAGCAACAACGCCAGGCAGTTCGCCAAAGGTGCAATTGTCGCTGTAGCGCTCGCACTCAAATCGCGGTCGTGCTATCCCGCTGAACACCGCATGCCCTCTGCGTTTTTTGCGAAGTAGTAGCGGTCTAATGGAAAATCTGGGTTTAATCAGCTCAGTCGAGGCGAACATCATGAAACGAAGAGATTTTTTGAGGGATGTGAGCGCTCTTGCAGTGGCTTCGCCTGTGTTGAGCTCGTGCTCCTCCGATATCCATCACGAACAACTCTTGCGTGACCTAAGGTCGCCGATGTCTGATCAGCCAGTTGGGGATGGCGGCTACCATTCCTTGCTGCTACGCGAACTGGTGCGTTACTCGACTCTGGCGCCATCGAGTCATAATACCCAATGCTGGCAATTTCAGTTGCAGCCGAAATTGGTCTCGATTATGCCGGATTTGACGCGGCGCTGTCCTGTCGTTGATCCAGATGATCATCATTTGTTTATTTCATTAGGTTGCGCCGCTGAGAACTTGGTGCACGCCGCATTGGCAAATGGTCTTTGGGCTGAACCGCGCTTTGACTCTGTCGGGGCTGGCGCCATTGCTATTTCGTTAGAGCCAACTCGAGCGCAGTCGTCCAGCTTTGCGGCAGCCATTCCGGTGCGTCAATCTACCCGAGGCGACTACGATAACCGGCCGCTGTCCAATGAAGAATTACGTTTGCTTGAACTGGCGGGCTCTAGCAATCATGGCGGTGGCATTCATCTCATGCTCATTACTGAGCATCGTATGGCAGAGAAAGTGCTGGAGTATGTCGTCGCTGGAAATACGGCGCAGATGAATAATGCTGCATTCGTCAAAGAATTAAAAAGCTGGATTCGTTTTAGTCCGCAGCAGGCGGATAGGACTGGCGATGGATTGTATGCGGCAGCATCTGGTAACCCAGCGATGCCAGAGTGCTTAGGGGGCCAAATGATGAATTGGTTTTTCACGCTCCGATCTGAGAATGAGCGCTATATCAGGCAAATCCGCAACTCGTCTGGCCTGGCAATATTTTTTTCTGACGTCAGTGATCCGGCGCATTGGGTTGAGGTTGGTCGTTGTTATCAACGGTTCGCACTGCAAGCGACCGCACTGGGTATTCGTAATGCCATGCTGAATCAACCAGTTGAAGTAGGAACGATTCGGCCGCACTTTGCCACTGCGTTGGGATTGGGGAATGCGCGCCCCGATCTGGTTGTGCGTTTTGGCCGTGGCTCATTGCTACCTTACTCGATACGTAGGCCAGTTAGTGCGGTACTAGTTAGAGTGTAATCGTCTCTATTTTGCATCGTGTTGACAAGCTGACCCGATGTTTATTGAGCTAGAGCTTACTTTGTATTCAGCTAACTTTTAATCAGATTGGCAATTTGTTCGAGGTTCGATCAGACCTTACAGAATGCTTTTGCTATAGTCGATTTAAATCTGATTACTATCTATTTAAATATACTCCCATCATTTTTTTATAAAAATAGCTTAATGACCAATAGTCATATGGACATCTAATATATACACTACAGGAGTATATATTTATGCTTAGCTGTTCTTTAGAATATTCAGATTTCTCGTGCGAGCTTGTGCATGTTGCGGCGACCGCTGCAATCTGATTGCCATCCTTGTTTTATTCCGGCTTTTTAAAATTACATTTACTTACACTTCCCTTGCTTAGCTACAAATCGGATAAGTATAATTACAATCATTCTCATTTGCATTCGTAGATTTTCATAATGATTTGGTATTTTAATCAGGTAAATTTCGCTGATTTGTATGCGATTGAGTAATTTTTGATGTGTGCCTAAATAACTACAAAAGCACAGCATTAACAATCCGATGTGCTCTCATCAGTCTGATCCCGAAGGAATAAAAATAACATGCAGCAAGAAAAAATTGGCATCCATCACATGCTGAAGAAAACGTTTATGTCTCAACTTCTCGGACCCAACTGCGCTACGGCTTCAGCATTTACCTCAAAGCTTACTTTATCGCTTTGCCTGGCGACGATGATCAGCGCTTGTGGCGGCGGTACTAGCGGCAGCACTAATTCTTCTGTCGCCAGTGGTGCCGTTGCCTCCTCAAGTGTAGATGCAGACCTGAGCCCGCAAGCAGCATTGGGCGCAAAGATTTTTAGAGATACCAGCTTGTCAGCATCAGGCAAATTAGCCTGCGCGTCTTGCCATAATCCTGATAATGCTCATGCGCAAACCAATGATTTGTCAGTACAGTTAGGCGGGAAAAATTTAGATGTGCCGGGTTTTCGTGCCGCGCCTTCTTTGCGTTATCTGAATCTGACGCCGACTTTTTTCTTCGCCGCAGATGGCACGCCGACGGGTGGGTTTAATCGTGATGGCAGGGCGCTGACGCTGGCAATTCAGGCGCAACGCCCGCTGTTGGCAGCGCATGAAATGGCGAATGCTAGCAAAGCAGATGTGCTGGCAAGTCTGAAGCGCGCAAGCTATGCAGAACAATTCCGGCAAGTGTTTGGTGCTGCTGTTTTGGATGATGCGGATACGGCGTTTGATCGCATCACATTTGCATTACAGCAATATCAAAAAGAGGATAAAGATTTTCATCCTTATGATTCTAAGTACGATCAATTTTTGGCTGGCACCGTCAAATTTGAGGATGCTGAGTTGCGTGGCTTGGCCTTATTCAATAATCCCACCAAAGGCAATTGTGCCGCCTGCCACATCAGTAGCAAGGGGGCTGACGGTTCGTCACCTTTGTTCACAGATTTTACTTACGACAATATTGGTGTGCCGCGCAATACGGATATTCCGGCAAATGCTGATGCTACCTATTTTGACCTTGGTTTATGCGGTCCTGATCGCCAGGATCTGACTGCCCGTGCTGATTTATGTGGCGCGTTTAAAGTGCCGACGCTGCGCAATGTGGCGACCCGTAAGGTATTTTTCCATAATGGCCGCTTTAAAAATTTACGCGATGCGATTGGCTTTTATGTCCGGCGCGATACTAATCCTGAAGAATGGTATCCGGTCGCAGCTGATGGCTCTGTAGCTAAATTCAATGATTTGCCGGCGCAATATCAAGGCAATGTCAACGTGACTGAAGTGCCTTATAACCGCACACGCGGTATGGCACCGGCATTGTCGGCAGACGAGATTGAGGATGTGATTAAGTTCCTCGGTACTTTGAATGATGGCTACAAAGCGACTAAATAAGTTACCCAAATAAGTTAGCTAATTAAGTTACATAAATACGGTATCAAACAAGACCGCTGAATAACACAGCAGTCAACATAACGATCAACAAATAAGCGTATCCGACAGGGAAAATATCATGAAAAAAACTTTAGTAGCACAAGCCTTGAGCATTGCATTTTTGAGTACGGCAATTGTCTTTCCAGCCCACGCAAGTGAGGCAGAATTACTTCAAAGAATAGAAAAACTCGCAGCTGAATTAGATGCGATAAAAGCCGAACTGGCGGCTACCCGTAAGAAAACAGACGTAGTAGAGCAAAAGCAAGAGGCATTGGCCAGCACCGTTAGCGCATCGATCGCACCTGTTGCTGCCTCTGGCGCTGCCGGTAATGGTGTAACTGGCGCGTCATCAGGAGCGGGTTCTTGGGCGCAATCTACAGTAGTTACCAGCTACGGCGAGATTAATTACACTCGTCCTAAAAACGCAACTAACCAGGCAGAGACCGACGTAGCACGGGCTGTAATCGGTATCACGCACCGGTTTGATGAGAAGACCAAGATGGTCGCTGAGTTTGAATGGGAGCATGCGGTCACGTCTGCTGATGACAAAGGCGAATCCGAGGTTGAGCAATTGTATGTGGAGCATGAGTTTAATAATGGCTTGCGCGCTAAAGCCGGTTTGTTCTTGATGCCAGTAGGTTTGATCAACACTAATCACGAGCCGACCGCGTATTACGGCGTACACCGCAATTTTGTAGAGACGGCGATTATTCCTTCGACTTGGCGCGAAGCAGGCTTTGGACTTTCACGCACACACGACAATGGTCTGACCTGGGATTTGGGTCTGACTACCGGATTTAATTTGAGTAAATGGGATGCGGCTTCGTCTGATGGCACCGAGTCGCCGCTAGGGAGTATTCATCAGGAAGGGCAATTAGCTAAGTCGCATGACTTGAGCATGCATGCTGCCTTAAACTGGCGCGGTATTCCTGGTTTGCTGATTGGCGGTTTTGTATTTACTGGCAAGGCCGGACAAGCGACGGCTGATTTTGCAGCGAATGATTCTCGCGTTACTTTATGGGATATGCATGCCCGCTATACGCCTGGCCTGTGGGATTTATCTGCGGTTTATACTCGTGGCACGATCAGTAATACCGATGCGTTGAATCTGACCTTTGTCGGCCAGCCAACGCCTGTGCCGTCTTCTTTTTATGGCTGGTATACGCAGGCCGCTTATCAATTGTGGAAAAACGAAGAGTATAGTTTCACCCCATTTGTTCGCTATGAGTTGTTTAATACTGCGCATAGTTATAGCGCAGTGCCACAAGGTCTGGGCATAGCGCCGCAGGCAGACGAAAAAGTAGCCACACTTGGCGCTAGCTTTAAGATCGGTGAAGGCGTAGTGTTGAAAGCGGATTATCAGAAGTTTAAATTAGATAGCAGCCGCGATCGCCTCAATCTTGGTGTCGGATATTCGTTTTAATTTATCCTGATCCGACAAATTATTAAAAATAATATTGAAATGGCGAAAGCGTAATAACAACGTGATGAAAACAACAGCGATCGCACCTTTGGTATTGATGAGCCTGGCAGGTATGAATACGTCTGCTTTTGCGACACAATATCTGACCGCAGAACAGGCGCAAAAGGTGATGTTTCCTGATGCGACTGAGTTTAAATCCGCTACCTTGCAACTGACGCTGGACCAAATGCAGCAGATCGAAAAACTGGCAGGTTTGCCAGCTCGTTCTGCTGCATGGCGTACTGCAATGGCCTACAAAGACGGCAAGCTAATCGGCTATATTGTGTTGGACGATGTAGTGGGAAAATTTGAGCTGATTTCATACGCAGTCGGTCTGTTGCCAGATGCGAGCGTTAAGCAGATAGAAATACTGAACTATCGTGAAAGCCATGGTGCTGAAATCAGAAATACGAATTGGCGTCAGCAGTTTGTGGGTAAATCCGCGTCTGCGGGTTTGCGTATAGGCGAGGGTATTTCTAATATTAGCGGCGCGACTTTATCTTGTACTCATGTCACGGATGGCGCACGCAGAATCGCAGCAGTGGCGCAGGTGGCGATGGTTTCAACATCAATAACGGCAGCAACGGCGACGCAAAAAAAATGAAGCGCAGGGCGCAGCCTTGGTTGGGGACGATGGTAGAAATCAGTATTGCTGATGCGATGACGGATATCGCGCTAGCAATCGCGTTTGAGCAGGCATTTCAATCAATCGCTCTGGTTCATCGCCTGATGAGTTTTCATGCGGCGGATAGCGACATCAGTCGTATCAATCATGCTGATGTCGGTGCTATTGTAGAGATTGATGTACATACTTACCACGTCTTGCAGACAGCAATGCAGATCAGTGATGCCAGTGCGGGCTTGTTTGATATCAGAATCGCCGGCCGCCTTATGGAATGGGCCTTGCTGCCAGCGACTGAGCAAGAGCGTGCGCTGTGCCAAACATATCAAGCGCAAAAAACGGCGTTCACTTTGACGGTTGACGGTACACTAAAAAAACAACGAGCCGACTGGCTGGATGTAGGTGGAATCGCCAAGGGTTATGCGGTCGATCTGGCGATACAAAGTTTGCAGCAATGTGGTGTACGGCAAGCGTGCGTCAACGCTGGTGGCGATTTACGTGTAATAGGTGACGAGGGTGACGACCCTATTGAAGTCCTGTTGCGCGACCCTGCCCATCCATCCAGCCTGGCGTATAAAATTAGCTTACAAAATCAAGCACTGGCAACATCCGCCAGCTATTTTTCTTTAGTGCAGACCACACAAGGTAGTTACAGCGCACTGGTACATGGCCAGACTGGCGCAGCGATGCTGGATAAAGTTAGCGTCTCGGTCGTCGCACCGCAATGTATTTTGGCAGATGCATTGACCAAAGTGGTAATGGCGAGTGCCGATGCAGATCATGCATGTCTGACACAATTCGATGCTCAAGCCTTTATAATCTGAGCCTCTGCGTTTTTGGTTTTTAAGATCGCTAGAGCTGCTTTCTTTATTGAATATATGCGTTGAATATCTGCATTGAGTATTTTCTGCTATCGCTTCTTTGCCGCGATTTATTTCCTTTTTGGTTACCGCTTTTTTTAGTACTTATGCTTGCTTTATGAAACATAACCAGCATCAACTATCACACTCACGTAGCCGCGCAGTGAGTTTCCGTTTAGAGCGCTGGCACCGCTGGACGCTTTATAGCGTAGGTACTGCTTTATTACTGAGCGGTGTTGTATGGTTGCTTGCGCATTATTTTTTGCGAGTGCCTAGCGAATTTGGCGAGACAATTCACCCCTTAGAACATCTGTCTATGCAGTTGCATGGCGCAGTTGCCATGCTCGCTTTATTTTTTATCGGCAGTTTGTTGAATAACCACATCCGTCGTGCCAACAATGCCCGCCGCAACCGGCTGACAGGCTGGCTTATGATTGTGTTGCTGATCTGGCTGACACTGAGTGGTTATGCTTTGTATTATCTGGTGAGTGAAACCAATCATTCTATTTGGTCTTTATCGCATTGGATTGTCGGCCTGCTATTGCCGCTGCTAGTGCTCTGGCATATTCAATCAGGGCGCAGGCTTATTAATCGATTGGCATCGACTACCTAACAATGCTTGGCTAAGTGATCGCCGCATGATCAATAAACTCAGTATTGAACCGAGCATCATTAATCACATTGTCATCGTATAAAAAATTCTATCGCTTGTTCCTGATTGCGCTGATTAACAACAGAATATTTGCAATGAGGGCTTTACACAGATAATTTTTTATTTCACTAGTGATACTATTTGAGTACAATTACAATTTAAAAATATAAGCTTTAAGCTTAAATGTGCCGCGATTTTTTGTCACAAACTAAAATCGGTAGTCACTTACAGTTATTTTTTTAGCAGGATACCTTTTCCTGAAAACAGTTTTTTTCTCAGTAATTTTTGTATGCGTAACTTAGCCAGTTTAGTGGCAGAGTTTTATCATCAATTCGCATCGTCAGCGTATTGTCAGTTACTCCGGAGATTTTATGAAGCTACTTGCTAATATCAGAATTGGTACACGTCTTACCATTGGTTTTGGATTAGTACTCTTTTTTGCAACTGGCTTGTTGATTCTGGGATTATTCCGCATGAGTCAGATGCAAAGCTCGATGGACTATATTTTTAATAATAAAATTGCCAGCTTGAGTGCGGCAACTGATATGCGCGAGCAAGGGCGTGCTTTGGCTTTGGTATTGCGTAAGATGACCGCTCCTACTGATGCTGCAGAAGCAGAAAAAGAGACCAAGCGCCTGGTCCAAATTTTGGATAGCTATTCCAAGTCAGAAGCCTTAGCAAAAAAGCTGATTGATAATAATCAAGGGCAAGCAACTCTGGCAAAAGCCATAGAGCAAAAGCAGGCGGTAGTAGTTTTAGTGGGCAAGATAAAGTCCTTTGTCACTGAGGGGAATTATTTCGATGCATCCTCATTGCTGCAAACAGAATTTACTCTGCCTCACGACAAATGGATGATCGCTTTAACCGAGCTGGCGCAGCAGCAGCACGAGGCGATGAAAACTACTTATGAAGAATCGCAAAGCAACTACCGAGGTGCTTTAAGCAGCATGATAGTGATTGGTGTGTTGACGCTGGCGTTTGGCGTCCTGGCAGCATGGATTATTACCAGAACTATTTCTAAGCCGATTAAACGTGCTGTGATTGTTGCGGACAATATAGCCAGCGGTGATTTAACTAACGAGATCACAGTAGATGTAACCGACGAAGTAGGTGAGTTGCTAGAATCGCTAAAGCGTATGCAAGGTAATTTGATCAATACGGTTTCGCAAATCAAACAAGGCACAGAAACGATCACAGTCGCATCCCAAGAGATTGCCTCAGGCAACGCCGATCTCTCCAGCAGAACAGAGTCCCAAGCCAGCTCGCTAGAAGAAACTGCCAGCTCCATGGAAGAGCTCACCAGCACCGTCAGGCAAAATGCCGATAACGCCCGGCAAGCCAATCAACTTGTTGTTTCCGCCACTGGTGTTGCCGTCAAAGGTGGTGCTGTTGTCAATCAAGTCGTTAGCACCATGGGCTCGATTAAAGAAAGCTCCCGCAAGATTGTCGATATTATCAGCGTCATCGACAGCATCGCCTTCCAGACCAACATCCTCGCCCTCAATGCCGCAGTAGAAGCTGCCAGAGCAGGAGAACAAGGACGAGGATTTGCCGTTGTCGCCTCAGAGGTGCGTAATCTCGCCCAACGCAGTGCCAGCGCTGCCAAAGAAATCAAATCTCTGATCGATGACTCGGTCGACAAAGTCAACCAAGGCGGCAAACTGGTAGACGAAGCTGGCAAAACCATGGACGAGATTGTCACCAGCGTCCAGCATGTCGCCGACATCATGAGCGAGATCACCGCCGCCAGCCAAGAGCAAAGTGCAGGGATAGAACAAGTCAATCTAGCGATTACGCAGATGGATGAAATGACGCAGCAAAATGCAGCGTTGGTAGAGCAGGCAGCAGCGGCAGCAGAGAGTATGGAGGAGCAGGCGCAGACTCTGGCTGCTACTGTGCATATCTTTAAAATTGCAGCAGGAAATGGTTCTGCACTGAATACTTCAACATCAAATATCTCGGCTTCAAGCACCAAGCGGGTTGAGAAAAAAATGGGACAGCAACGCGCTCCTCAAGCCAGCCTTAAAATTACCGCTAAGCCAGCACCGACAGCGAATAAAAGTGCGAGCAAAAAAGCACCTCAAAGTGGTGGTGGCAAAGTACAGGAAGGTGATTGGGAAGAGTTTTAATTGTTGATCGTTGAAATTAGTAAATAGTCCTAATGTGGTTATAGAATTTACGACGGACCACAAACAAGAGCTGCCTTTTCGGTAGCTCTTTTTACATTCTGACGTGCCTTTGCTTCGGCTTTAGGTTTAGCGTTTTTTGCATCCTCTTTTGCCCATTTTATTTTTAATTGAGCCGCATCACATTTTTGTTTTTTCTTCTCGTTGCGGCTGGCAATCACTTTCATTTCCCGGTCTGATTTTTCTTCTGCTTTATGGCGTGATGCTGCTAGGCGAGTCGCCTCTGCTTTTTCTTTAGCGCTGGTTTGCGCTGCCTGTTGGCTAGTCGATTCTGGAAGAGTATTGGTATGTACTACCGTAGTTTGTTGCGCGTTGTCTGTGCACGGAGATTGGCTATAACTAGTAGCACCATTTTTTACGCATTTGTAGGTTTCAGCCGATGCGCTGTTCATACTGCTAATGCTAGTTATCATTATTACGATGATAGGTAGAAACCTGACGTGAGCAATGCGGTATTTGCGTGAATAGTTTTTCATATTTTTATCTCGATGACATGTTCTCTAAATCTTATAAAATTTTCCCGGGATTCATCAAATTGTGAGGATCTAAAGCCGCTTTTATACTGCGCATTAACTGCATTTCTACATCAGATTTATAACGCAGAATTTCATCTTTTTTTAGCATACCAATTCCATGCTCTGCTGAAATAGAACCATTGTGCTGATGTACGCTGTCATGCACAATTTGATTGATATTTGCTTGCTGCTGAATAAAATCCGTGTCACTAACAGTCAGTGGTGGCGAGACGTTGTAATGTAAATTGCCATCGCCTAAATGTCCGAAAATAATCATCCGGCATTCTGGAAAAGCCTGTTGTAACAGCGTGTTCGTCGTATTGACGAAATGGGCAATTTCAGAAATGGGTAGCGAGACATCGTGCTTAATATTCTTACCCTCAGCAGCCTGTGCCGTAGAAATGTGTTCGCGCAGATGCCACATCGCTTGTGATTGGTGGAGTGACATCGCTACCATCGCATCGGTGATGATGTTGGCTTCAATCGCTGTATTTAATAATCCTTCTAAGACATCATTAGCATGCAGTTCCGATTCGCTATCAGATAGCTCTAATAAGACGAATTGCGGTGATGGTGTGGCCAGCGGTTGCGGGATATTCGGGAAATGTTGATGAACCAGCTGTAAACATGCCTCGGACATCAACTCAAACCCGGTTAATGCAGAGCCACAATGAGCTTGCGCCAGAGTTAATAATTCAAGTGCTGTTTCAGTTGAATGAAGGGCTGCAAGTGCGGTGACTTTCGCTTTTGGTTGTGGGTATAGTTTGAGTACTGCCGCAGTGATGATGCCCAATGTGCCTTCTGCACCGATAAAAAGATCACGCAAATCGTAACCGGTATTGTCTTTGCGTAGGCCGCGCAGACCATTCCAGACCTCGCCATTGGCAGTCACGACTTCTAGTCCCAAACACAGTTCACGGGCGTTGCCATAACGGAGTACTGCGGTGCCACCAGCATTACTGGAGAGGTTGCCGCCAATGGTGCAACTACCTTCAGATGCTAGTGACAATGGGAATAATCGTTGTGCATGTTCTGCTGCCTCTTGTACTTGTACCAGCAGGCAGCCTGCCTCAACCGTGATCGTATTGTTGACGGTATCAATCTGGCGTATCTGTTTTAAGCGGCTTAAAGATAAAACGATTTGCTGCCCGGATTGATCCGGCACACTGCCAAGTACCAAGCCTGTATTGCCGCCTTGCGCGACGATCGCAATAGCGTATTGCTTGCACAAACCAACTACCGCGGCGACCTCTGATGTTGATCCTGGTCTGATCACCGCCAATGCTTTCCCTTGAAAGCGCTTACGCCAATCCGTCACATAGGGCGCAACATCAGCGGGATCGCAGATCACATTGTCTTTGCCAACGATCTTGGTACATTGGGTGAGAAATTCATTCATATGAACGGACTCGAACATTGAACCTATATTAAACCTGCGTTGAATTTGCACTGAACCTGTATTTAGCCTGCATTAAATTAAGCTGAAGAAATCTACTGCGACATAGTCGTATTTTTTTCGGCTAATTTAGCGGAAGCTTTTGCCGCTTTTTTGATCGGACGCAAATACAGGATGCTACTCATAAAGAACAATACAGATAGCGCGATTTCCGCTCCTCCCAGTATTCGGGAAAGTGGTAATCGATCACTGAAAGCCCGCACAATACCTTCGGCAAAATACAGCAGGATTAGCATGGATGACCACTGCATGGTGTAAACCTGTTTTTTTAAAATACCACGCAGAGGAATCAAAATAGGGATCACTTTTAAAACGATCCAGGACCCACCCGGATGCAGTGGTGCAAGTACCATTTCCCATAGCACTAACAAGATAATCAGAGCAATCAGGCTGAAGCAGCTTAAAAAATAATACGTTGATTGTCTGGATGATGTCATGCTGACGCCTTCAATTTTTGCGCGGTCTCTGCCAGGCGGCGACCTAGCGCAATCGCTAGTTTTTTGCTGTCTTCTGAGATCGGAGTATCGCCTTTAATTCCTGCCCAGTGACTAGCACCATAAGGGCTGCCACCGGTACGGGTTGTCATTAATTCTACATGGCTGTATGGAATGCCGACTAACAGCATGCCATGATGCATCAGCGGTAGCATCATTGACAGTAAGGTGGATTCCTGGCCACCATGCATACTGCCCGTGGATGTGAACACACAAGCCGGTTTGCCGCTTAACGTGCCGGATAGCCACTGGGTTGCAGTGCCGTCCCAAAAATATTTCATCGCTGCTGCCATATTCCCAAAACGGGTAGGGGAGCCCAATGCTAGTCCGTCGCAGTCTTCCAGATCGGCCAGCTCGACATAGGGTGCGCCTTCGTTTGGGATATCCGGCTCGGTCGCTTGGGTTACCGTCGATACTGCTGGAACAGTACGCAATCTGGCATCGCAGCCGGCGACGCTTTCCACACCTTGGGCGATATATTCGGCCAATTTTCTGGTGCTGCCGTGGCGAGAATAATATAAAACGAGAATGGTGAGTTGTTTAGAGTTCATGCTTGCTATTATATGGGGCTTTTAGCGCGATGAGTCTTGCCAGATAAGCTAATTGCTTAGAAGCTCCCTAGCTCAGTACTTAGGAACACTACAGCGCGCACGTGATGGACTTATTCAGAGAGATGTTGGTTGATGTATTTGTTTGATGATGTACTAAAGAAAAAATCTATGCGTAAATTTTCTTGGGGGCGGATGCGTAATCTGTTCCAGTTTGCTTACCAGCGTTTACTTGAAGGCCGCTTGCCGCAAGTTGCAGGCAGTTTAACGTTTACGACGGTATTGGCATTGGTGCCCATTTTGACTATCGCCTTGGCGATTTTTACCGCTTTCCCCTTGTTCAATACCTTTCGATCTTCGCTGGAAGCGTATTTTATTAAAAGCCTGATGCCGAGAGAAATCTCGAATGTGATTTTGGGTTATCTAACGCAATTTGCGACCAAGGCAACACGTTTGTCGGCGGTAGGTGGCGTTGCTTTAATGGTGACAGCGGTGGCAACCTTGGCGATGATCGACAAGTCGTTTAACCAAATTTGGCAAGTCAAAAGAACTCGTCCATTGATTAAGCGAATACTAGTCTATTGGGCGATAGTGACCTTAGGGCCGTTGCTGATTGGCGTGTCGATTACGGTGACTTCTTACTTAGTCACTGCCACTAGCGGTGTGGTTGGCGTAATGCCCATGGCTGGAGATGTTTTTTATACCTTAATTTCGGTGCTTTTCACCACCATCGCATTCACTTTGTTGTACATGGGCGTCCCCAATCGAACGGTCGATTGGCATGATGCGATTTGGGGCGGCTTGTTTGCGGCGATTGCTTTTGAAATGGCTAAACGTTTGTTTGCGGTCTTCGTCACCAAGTTCCCTACTTACACCGTGGTATACGGTGCACTCGCCGCGGTACCGATTTTTTTGGTGTGGATTTATTTGTCCTGGCTGATTACTTTGATTGGCGCAGTGATCGCGGCGGCATTGCCAATCGTAAAATTTGAGCGATGGTGGCATAAGCCTGCACCTGGCAGCGCATTTATTGACGCAATCGAAATTTTGAAAGTATTGTTCATCGCCCGCAACGCCCAAGATGCGGCAGCGGTTGATGTGTCTGCAATACGGATTCAAACCCGCTTTGGCATGGACGAGATTGATGGCTTGTTAGAGCAGATGCTTGAAGTCGGTTGGGTCGCCAGAGTGGTCTCCGATGCGCCTGAATCGGATAAGACTGTCTGGTGGAAAAAATTGAACGACGATGCTGAGCGATGGGTATTGCTAGCCAATCCGGCACAACTCAAACTAGCAGATATTTATCGATTATTTGTATTCAAGGCCAGTACGACGAATCTACTGGCAAAACAGACAGAGCAAGTAATAGAGCAGGGTTTGCAGCAGAGTTTGGAAAGCTATTTTTCAGGTTTACAGACCCCAGCTTGAGATTGATTTGATGGGTAGAGGGTTTAATCTCGCTTGCTTAATGTCACTTGTTTAATTCTGCTCAACCGATGCAGAGATTTTTTCGACCAGTGTTCAAACCTATTGAAGAGTCAAAGGGCGGCAAGCGCTTAAGCTTGAAATTTAGTGAGTCTAAGATCAGCTAATTTACATTATATACTCGTTGCAGTATATTTTATTGTGCAGGTGTTTGCGTGGGAATAGGTTGTTTTCGCTACATACTCCCCTAATTTATTAATTTTCGATGAAGAAGATCAGGTCTTAAAACTGATCCATTTTTGATGCCAGGCTAATCATCAATAAGCGTTTTTGTCACCAAACAAAACACTTACAGTACGCCACATAATCACGATATCCAACCAGACCGACCAGTGCTGGATATAGTACAAATCATAATCAACCCGACTTTGCATTTTTTCCAGTGTTTCGGTTTCTCCGCGGAATCCGTTAACCTGTGCCCAGCCTGTGATTCCTGGTTTTATCTTGTGTCTGAGCATATAGCCATCCACTAATTTGCGATAAAGTTCGTTATGTTCAACGGCATGTGGCCTTGGGCCAACCAGGCTCATATTTCCTTGAATAACGTTGAGTAATTGTGGTAGTTCATCAATCGAGGTACGACGGATAAAACGACCAAACCGGGTAACGCGATTATCACCGACCGTTGCTTGTATCACAGGCCCTTTTGAGTTGTGATTAATCATGCTCCTGAACTTGTAAATATTGATTGGCTTCCCCGCGACGCCATAGCGTTTTTGTTTAAATAGAACCGGCCCCGGTGAGCTCAGTTTTACGCCAATCGCTATGATCAGAAATAGTGGCGATAACAAGATTAAGCCTAGTGTTGCACCGAATAAATCCAATAGCCGTTTTGGTAGCGCCGCCAAGCCAATGAACGGTGTTTCTGTTGACGCCAAAACTGGTTTGCCAGCCATTTCGCGCAACTGTATTCCCGGCATGCCAAAAATCAGTGACTCAGGAACAAAGTAGGTAGATACTGTGCTGTCTTGCAAAATCGCAATGATTTCCGCTAATTCGGGTGGCTCTCTCATGTTAAGGCCAATGAAAACAACTTCTACTGCGAGCTCTCCTGTAATAGGATCGACCAGCCATTCAGTGACATCATTCAGATCGCCTAAGCGCGGTAGATTACTTGGTGGGCGCGATTCAGTGCGGTTATCAAAAAAGCCAACGACATCAATCGCAGCTAGAGGCGTGTTACGCAAGGATTCAACCAAGTCAGCGCAAGCTGAATTAGACCAAATCAGTACTGCTTTACGGCGTCGTGCGGGATTAGAGTAAAAAAGTGCGGCAAACAAACGAATAGCTAATGCAGTCAGCAATAAAGACACCGGTGTCAATAGTAGCCAGGTAAGCATGACTGCGCGCGATAAGCGATCAGCACTTTTGTCTACATATGCACTAAGCAATACCAAGGTGAATACGACTAGCCAGCGGACACTAAGACTGGGGAGTAACAAGAAAATACGTTTGTCTTGCAGCGAATTTAGCAGTCTGTGGCTGGAAAATACAATGATGCTAGACAGCCCCGCAATAATTAAACGCAAACCAAACGTATCTATATCTGTGTTGTCATAAAACAGCATGATGCCGACCAGCGTCAGCGAAATAGTGACGCCAAATGTAATCCCAACCAATACCGTTAATATTTGTGATGATTGCGTGCCTCTGCCATGCGAAGTGATATTCATCATTAAATTTGTCTTTCGTCGTGGTCTGATATGACAAATAAAACATTAAAAGACTGGGTAACTACCATCAAGCTTTATCTCCCTTACTATTTTTAACGAATAGAGTCTTAATCTTTTCCAATTGCCATTGATGCAGATGCTGACGGAATTCCAGATTGTCATATTGGGGAGCGCGTTTGAGCGCCGCACCTAAATAACCAGCCATGATTAATATGCCACCAATGACGAAGGGTTTTTCTCGCATGCGAAAAATGCTGGAGGCTAGTGCATATACTGGGTGATAACCCATAAACCAAATCCCGCGTCCCCAACGAAGACGACCACGATATACATTTTTGTCTGACGATCCCATCAAGCGGTGGTGCATCAAAACCGCATCTGTATGATAAAAACTAAAGGTTTTCCATCCCTTCATCCGTGCAGAGTGAACGTCTATGCCATCCCACATGACTTCTTCGACAAAACCACCAATTTCTTCAAAAGCGCTGCGACGATATAGTTTGAATTGTCCGGCGACATGTTCATCGATAATATATTCTTCGATTTTCTCGCCGCCTTCTTCTCGATAAACTTTGCCTGATACCGATGCTAGTTTTGGATTTGCCTCAAATTCTTTGAACATGATTTCGAGATAGTGCGGACCAAAAGACATGTCACCATCTAGTTTCGCAATATATTCGTACTCGCTATGCGCAATTTGCGTAATCCCATATTTAAACGCTGCAACAACGCCGCCACCGACTTTACGGAAGCCACGATCTGGCCTTTGTACCAGCCGAATAAAACTATATTTTTCTGCATAAGCCCTGACGATATCGGCCGTGTTGTCTTTTGACCCATCATCCACAATAATCCACTCCACCGGACGCACAGTTTGCGTAACCATGGAATCTAGTGTTAGTTGGATTAAATCGGCCTCGTCACGCACAGGGGCAATGATGACCAAAGGTACCGCGCGCGTTGGATATTCTGGTGGATGTGGTACGTGGATTGCTGCGATGGTCGCTGGATCTGGTAAAGAAGTGGGTTGCATGATGGGTGTACCTTTGTGTTCTCGAGCGATGTTGATGATCAATACAATCTTTTAGCGCGCACTAACATACGATTAGTTTGACTGCTTGGTTTCGCTGTTAGCGCGTTCTAATGCCTGCGAGAATGCTTTACTTATGTTAACTTAGTTTGCATGCGATCAACAATCAATAAAAAGTTAATTATTGTTATCAATTATGGCAAAAATAACATCAATAGAAATTCACAACATCAAGTCATGAATTTTCAGGAGTTTATATCTTAGCCAGATTGTTTTCATGACAAAAATTTGCAAATAGTTTGTTATAGCAAGATAGAATTGAGTTCTTTTAAAGCAGGACACCCAGAGAGATGAATTTTTCACTTTGCCGTCATCATAATTATCGAGTTCAAGCTCTGTGCAGCCTGCTATTGTTTTTAGTTTTTGGTTCTCCTTTGTATGCACAAACCATCGATGCAAAGGCGACCCAAGCTCAGCCAGCCAATACTACTGACGCTGCTCTGAGTCTAAAATTACTCGACAGGATTACGGCTAGTGAGATCAGCAACGCTAAGGATAGTCCGTTCAAAAATAATCCGTTCAAAAATAATTCGGTAGCAAGCGGCGAAAAAGCCCCTCTGAACGAAAAAACTAAAGAAACAAACGGCGACATCAAAGCGGACTTTAAAGCGGATACCAATGCAGGTAATGTCAAAAATATTAACTACACCGATAACGTCGACAGTGCCGATAATGTTCGTGATCTCGTCGGTATCGGCGATCAACTTTTAGTCACCGTATTTGGTCAACCAGATTTGACTGCAGATGTCACCGTCGGAGAAACCGGTGTGATTACCTTGCCTTTGGTTGGCGTGATAGATACCAAAGGCAAGACGCCGGCAGAGATTGCCAGCCTGTTTGCAGATCGCTTAGAGCAAGGACAATACGTACGCAGTCCCAAAGTTGCGATTAAAGTATTGCAGCAGTTAAGCCGCAGTTTTTCTGTACTGGGTGAAGTACAGCGACCAGGACGTTATCCCTTACAAGGGCAAATAACTTTGTTGGATGCGCTCAGTTTAGCTGGTGGTTTAAATGGACGCGCTGATAAAGGGATCAGCATTATGCGTCGCACGAATGGGCAGGCCAAAGGGCAAGCTAATGCGGCCGCTGAATCAGTAGATTATATTCCGCTAAAAATTGATGCTCAGACGGTACAAATATCAGAAAAACTGAATCAAAAAATATTGCCAAATGATGTCTTATTTGTCTCCGCGCAGAAATCGTTTTATGTCTATGGCGAGGTCAGAAAGCCAGGCAATTACCCGATAGAAGAAGAGTTGACGGTGATGCGTGTGTTGTCTATCGGTGGCGGTGTAACCGAGCGCGGTTCAACGCGCCGCATGATTATTTATCGCAAAACAGACGAGGGCGCAGTCAAAGAAATTCCTGCAAAAATAACCGATCAGGTGCTACCAGGCGATGTTGTTTTTATTAACGAACGTCTGTTTTAAAGCGACTGAAACTATGCGAAATTCTCCCGGCGATCTGCTATTGTCCTTCTCGCAAATTGGCGCAATTTTATATGCCCGGCGCATATTAATTGCCGCTGTTGTGGTCGTTGCCGTTGCCATTGCCATGGTAGCTAGTCTGGTATTACCCAAAACTTATATTGCTACATCCGATATTTACATCGATTACCGTATCAATGATCCGATTGGTGGTCGCCAGTTTAATCCACTGCAAGATGAGAGTTTTTTGCAGACGCAGTTTGATGTGATTAAGAGCGTGCAAGTTGCAGATCGTGTGATTGCAGAGCGCAGACTTGAGAGCAGCAGTGCGGCACAAGCGTATATTAAAAAATATGGAGAGCAGAGTGGTATGCGGGCGATGGCGGAAGAAATCGTCAAAAATATCGAGGTCACGCAGCACAAAAATAGTCGTGTCGTTGAGGTCGGCTACGCATCAAATAATCGGCAAGATGCAAAAGATATGGTTAATTCTGTCGTCAAATCGTATATGGAATTATCGACAGAAATGGCGAATGCGCCTGCCCGGGCAAGACGGGATCAATACAATGCTCAATTAGAGAATATGAGCAGGCAAATTGATGATTTGCAAAAGAAACTCACAAGCTATCAGCAAGAACACCAGATCATTGACGCAGATGAGCGTGCAGATCCCGAGTCCAAACAAATGGAAAGTCTGGGCGTGCATCTGGTTGAGGTGCAAGTGGCACGAATCGAGGCTCAAGCCAAACGCCAATCTTTAGAACGCTTGATGCATGGTGGTAATCTTGGTGCCGACCTCCCGGAGATCGCCGGCATAGGGAATATATCCGGGCTGAAAGCAGGTATTAGTACGCTGGAAATGCAATTAGCCAATGCAAAAACTTCCTTAGGTGTGCGGCATCCTCGTTACGTGGCGATAGAGGGCGAGCTCAAATCCTTAAATGATCGCTTGAAAATAGAATCAGCCACCGCAGTCGCGGCTCTGCTGTCGAATGAATCGCGTTTGCAGCAACAAGAGAAGGTCATTGCAGCGGATATAGCGATATACGAAAAGCGCACGCTGGCAAACAAAATACACAGAGATGTGATTAGCTCTTATCAACGTCAATTGGATAGCGTGCAAAAAATTTATAACGCTGCGATACAAAAATTTGATGATTTGCTGATGACCAGTAATGTTGTGATATCTAATGCGACCTTGATGCGTAGCGCAGAGCTACCCGAAAAACAATCTAAGCCTTTGCTCCGTAATAATGTCATTTTTGGTTTGATCGCTGGAATATTCTTGGGCTTAGGCGCGGCATTCTTACTGGAGTTGGCGCATCGACGTGTGCGTTGTATTGACGATTTAGAGCGAGAGTTTGAGGTGCCGGTATTAGCCAAAGTCGGTTTCGCAGAAAAACTATTTGATCATCAGAAAATGATAGATGCTGAAAAATCAGGAGGCCTGCGTGGGTAAGCTTCCATCAGAATTGCCTGCTGCATTTGCTAGTACAGCGACTATTAATCCCACTACTGATTCAGCCACAGATACTGCTCAGCATTTAGTCACGCCAGTGAGCGAATCGGAGTTGCCTAAAATCGGTCGCCTCGGAGAACTCTTTCTTGAAAAAGGTCTCTTGACGACGCCACAGATTGAAGAAATTGCCCGCACACAAATAGAAAAAAATCTGCGCTTTGGAGACGCTGCGTTGTCCTTAGGTTTTCTCACATCAGATCAATTGAATCTAGCATTGAGCGAGCAATTTGGTTATGCATCAAAGAACTTATTAGTTGGCAAAGCGCATCCTTCATTAAAGATTTTGCATTATCCATTTTGTCTGGAATCGGAAGAGATTCGCCGCTTACGGAGTGAGTTGTTGCTCAAGTTCGAGCAAAAAGACAAAATCAAAATCACTATCGTCAGTCCTGCAAACGGCGAGGGTAAAAGTTATATGGCGGCGAGTCTCGCAATTGCCTTGTCGCAGTCTGGAAAGCGTACTTTGTTGATTGATGCCGATTTACGTGACTCTGCTCAACAGGATTATTTTGGATTAGATCGTCCCGATGGTTTGTCATCGATTTTGGCTGGGCGCAAGTTAATGGATGATGTGCTAATTAAGCTCATGCCTAATTTACATATTTTGCCAGCGGGACCCAAGCCGCCCAATCCTTTAGAGATATTGCGCGCGCCCAATCTGCATAATTTGCTAGCGTCTTGCTGGGATCAGTTTGATGCTTTTGTGGTTGATACTCATGCATCATCGCTGGCATCGGATGCTCAGATAGTGTCACACCAAATTGGCGCTGCATTGGTATTGGCACGCAAAGATGTTACGCAGCTCGCACTTCTGCGCCAAACCATGTCTGATCTGCAAGCGGCAGGTGTTGAGATACTGGGCACGGTCTATAACCAGTTGGCTGAAAGTGCAGACGATAATGACAATCCGATTGGCCAAGCAAATCAAACAGCTAATTTTATGCGTGGTCGCCAGGGGTTTTTTGCAAAATTATCCGCAAAAATTTTCCGATAAAAATCAATATGACCGATATCAGTATCTGCATTTGCACTTTCCGACGCCCGGAACTGCTGGCAAATTTGTTGACGGCAATCCGGCACCAGAATGTCAATAATGTCTCGGTACAGATTGTTGTGGTTGATAACGATCCCGCACAATCAGCAAAATCAGTATTGGCTTTGGCGCAATCCACCTGGTGCGAAAATTTAGTCGCCATTGCTCTCAGTGAGCCAAATATTTCTCTTGCTAGAAATGCTGCAGTGCATGCCGCAGTCGGTACTTGGGTTGTCTTTATTGACGATGACGAACGCCCCATTGATGGCTGGCTTGCCGCCTTAATCCTCACCCAGCAAAGCTATCACGCCGATGTTGTATTTGCGCCAGTCCTGGCAGAATACGCCGACGGCGTAGCTGGCTGGTTGCGACGTGGCGGCTATTTTGATCGGCGCCGCCTGCTTACCGGTACCCTCATCGACCATACCGATGCCCGCAGTGGGAATGTGTTAATCCGACGTAGCGCATTAATGCAGCTTTGCAAGTTGGATAATGGTGACCCCAGCATAGACTACAAGAGCGGTCCGTTTGACGCGGCCTACGGTAAAACCGGTGGCGAAGACTCTATCTTGTTCCGGCAACTTGCCGCCAACGGCGCGGTGATGGTCTGGTGTGATGAGGCGCCGGTGTATGAATGGATACCGCTGGAGCGGGCCCAAGCCAAATGGCTGGTACAACGCTCTTATCGCACCGGACAACTGTTTATGCGTACCGAGCTTGCGATGAAGTACGGATTTTCTCGCCATGGTCGTGCCGCTTATCTTGCGGTGAGGGCGGCGATACAGTTGTTGATTGCTGCTGGCCTGGCGATTGTGCTGTTGCCTTTTAAACCCTTGAAGTCGTTTCATTGGCTGCGTATTGTTGCCTCACAAGCGGGCAAAATTAGCTATCTGTTCGGTAGCCTTTCACAAGCCTACGGCGGTACCGCCTGATGTCGCTGCCGCTGACGAAATCGCCTGCATCACGCTTGCTCGCTTTGGATGGTCTGCGCGCAGTGTCAATTTTGCTGGTCGTGATTTCACATGCATGGCTGGGGCATATCGTACCCGGCGGTTTGGGCGTGACGATTTTCTTTTTTATCAGTGGCTTCATCATCACACGCTTGATGTTGCAGGAATTTGATCAGGATCAGAAAATCGATGTTCGTCATTTTTACATACGCCGCTTGTTCCGTTTGATGCCTGCTTTGATCGTCTATGTGGCTTGCTCTTTACTGGCAATGTGGATGGTGGGTGAGCCAATCAGGCTAGTAGAACTGTTATCAGTATTTTTTTATTTCGCTAATTATTTTGCGATATTTTTTGGCTTTAGCAGCACTCTGATGCCTGCGCCTTTATCCATCACTTGGTCATTGGCAGTTGAGGAGCATTTTTATCTAGTCTTCCCATTTTTATTCGCGGCACTTGCATCCAACACTAAGTGGTTTTTGCGCTTGATTGTTGTTGCCTTATTGGCAGTGTTGTTGTGGCGCTGGTATCTGGTTACGCAGATTGGGCTGGATTATCTGGCCCCCGACAGAATTTATAAAGCGACCGATACCCGGGTCGATTCGATCTTGTACGGCACTGGATTTTCGCTATTACTACATCGTTATCCAAGTGCGCGTGATTTCTTCTCTGATTGGCGGATATTTTTGGCAGGCGTCGTTTTAATGCTGAGTTCTTTGCTGATACGTGATCAGATTTTTCGTGAAAGCGTACGTTACTCGATTCAAGGCATTGCGATGGCCGCCTTGTTTTTTCATCTGATTTTTGCGGACAATCTGATCACTCGACTGTTCTCATCTGCGCCCATGGTGTACATAGGCAAAGTCAGTTACTCGCTATATTTGTATCATTATCTTGTGTTCGCTTTGATTACTGTATGGATGCCTGACGCGGCACTTGTGTTGCGAATAGTGGTCATGATGGCACTGTCTTTTCTTTGTGCGCATTTATCCTATCGTTTTGTTGAGCAATATTTTTTGCGACTTGGGCGTAAGTTTTTACATTAAATAGTGCGATGCATTTTAGCGATAAGCACCTCGCTGAGTCGTAACAAAATCAGCTATATTTACTCAAATTCATATGGATCATAAATAATATACTCCTAGTATGTATATTTAATTGTCCAGAGGATTGCTGGTCTATAAGCCGATTTTTTATAAAATGATGGGGAGTATGTGGTATTTAATTCGCTTATCTGATGTTGCACCAGGCTTGCCACAAGCTAGCAAGTTGTCGATTTAAGCTTGCGCAGTCGCTTCTTTTAAGCGCTTTAAAGAGGATGTGACTGTCATCAACGCAAAGATAAACAGCACATTCTGAAATCCAAATCCGCGGAAAAGACTGCTCTCGGTGAAGTTGGTAATGATGACCACCACGAGCATCGTTCCCCAAAACGCCGCCTGTAATCTGTCTACATAAGACATTAAAAATAATTGCTGGAATTGTTTTGCCAGACACAGAATTGCAAACCCCATGCCGATCAATCCTTGCTCATTCAAAATATCCAGATAGCCGTTATGTGATTGAAGAGGTACCCAGTATAAGGCATCAATAATGTATTGCGACAGACTGCCAGGTCCTAGCCAAAAAGCGCCGTAGCCTAATCCTATCCATTGGTGACGCGCAATTTCAAGATCAATTAATTGCCAGATATCGGTACGCCCGGTGAGATCGGAGCCTTTGCCAAACAGACCCGCAATCGGACCCGATACTTCGCCATACGTTGGCATGCGCGACTCAAACATATAAAACGCAAACGTCATCAGAATAATCAGCATACCTATGCTGAGAAAAACTCTGGTCAGCGAATAATTAGAACCTATCCGCTGCTTGCGGAACAAATGAAAAAGAAAAGAACTTAAAATCGCCATCGCCAGGCTGGTAGAACTCTTCGACATGACCAGCACAAAAAAACAAAACAACAAGCCGATCACCATTGAGCGTAGCGAGGTCTGGCCTAAACAAGTGCTGACTTGCCATAGCAAAAAACAGAGTGCCGCGACCTGACCCAACTCATTTTTTTGCGACAAAATGCCTCGCCAGGCATTACCCAATTCATAGTCAATCCCGATACTGGGGATAGCCACTGCCACAAAAAATGACGCGATCAAAATTGCGGTCAGGGTATATCTCAGATCGCTGGCAAATAAATTTAAGGGGCGGTCGCTCAACTGTATCGCCAGTCCTATCATGACCAGACCGAATAACTGTATCGCTTTTTTAAACGTCACCGCGGGCAGCGGCGACCATAATGTAGACGCCAGACACCATAAAATCAGCAGTAATAAAAACGGATTAATCGCACGCAGATAGCGTAAAGTTTGGGGCAGATGGCGGATCAGTAAAATCCCGGAGATCAGAAACAAGCTACCCCATTCCAGCTTGGTGTTAAGCGAACCTTCCATCGTCAGTTCTGAGGTGCCAGCATAATCCCAAGAGATCCCGTAAGGCAGCAAAGAGAACAGTACAAACAATACAATCAGGGAGCGCACAGCGATCACCTCTATCCAGTTCAAAGAAGCTTGATCCTGGTTAGCAGCGATGGCTGGATTTGCTTTACCTGATGGCGTTGCTGGGCTTGTGGAGGGTTGCATGGTCTTGCTGTGTATGAATGCCAGCCAGTATTGTGCCTTGAAAGTAGGTACTAAATGATAGCAACTGTAAATTTAACTCAGATTTTCCATTGGAACATCGATAAGTGTGCCTTTGGCGGACTGACTGGCTAGACGCGACGACGACGCAAGCTGCATCTTGCTAGGAGGAGCAACAACGCCAGGCAGTTCGCCAAAGGTGCAATTGTCGCTGTAGCGCTCGCACTCGAATCGCGGTGGTGCTATCCCTCTGAAGACCGCACGCCGTCTACGTTTTTTGCGAAGTGGTAGCGGTCTAATGGAAAATCTGGGTTTAACTCTGTGATTGCTGCATTTTATCGATCTGCTCAAAGTTAGCACTATTCAATCCCATAGGATTCTGCGATATTCTCATTTCCCCATCCTACTAAACTTTATTAAATTCTCAGCCATGTTTTTTGCTGCTCGTCTTCCATCATTCATTCGCCGGCTTTTATTGACATTGTCGGGCTTTTTATTTGTCTGGCAAGTTCTGGCAAGCTCGGTAGCCCATGCAGAGCCTGATTATTATCCGTTTGAGATTGATGAAGATGCCTTAAGCGGTGCGCCCGATTTTAGTAATATGAATCACAGCATCACCGATGCGGATAAAATTTTTGTCAAAGCGGCACACTTTTATCGCGTTGGTGTCGATGGTAGGGCAAATACCAAAGACGACACACGCGTCAGATTGTTTGGTATTAGCCTGAGTAATTCCGCCAATTTTCCGCTAGAAGCGGATGCCCCAAGAATTGCAAAACGTTTGCGCAAGATGGGCTTTAACGCAGTGCGCTTGCATCATCTGGACAGCATCCTCAGTGATGATGAAGACAAACCGCGCGGCATATTGACCACAGGAGCTTTTCCTACTTTTAATGCCACTGCGATAAGCCGTTTGCGGGTGTTTATTGATGCACTCAAAGCCGAAGGTATTTACGTCAATCTGAATCTGCATGTGGGTTACACCTTCCGCCCCGCAGTAGATGGCGTCACACCTTTGTCGCCGGGTGAGCAAATGCCATTTGCAAGCAATCCCTTGCATTTGTTTGAACCTAAGATGATCAGCCTGCAAGTTGAATACGCCCGACGATTAATACGCCGTCTTGCGCTCAACAACGATCCTGCATTAGCAATGATAGAGATTAACAACGAATCCTCTTTGCTCGGCGCATGGCAAAGAGGCGATCTGGATCATTTAAAAGGGGACTACGAGCGATTATTGCAATTGCAATGGCAGCATTGGGCTGTAAGACAATACGGCAGCGCAGCGCAAGCCTGCCAGCTATGGCAAAGCTGCGATCTGACCAAGCAGGGCGGCTTGCTGGTCAAGGCGGGCGAATCCTCGTTGCTAGAGGGTGAATATGGCTGGGCAGCAAAGATGCGCACACTAGCAAGACGCGGTTTGAATAAAATCGGTGTAGCCCCGCCAGATTTGCTAGGGCATTCGTTTGAGCCGCATCCACAGGGTGCCGGAAAGCGGGTGCTCGACTTCACCCGCTTTTTAGTCGATATGGATAAACAATACCTAGAAATCATGCGTCGTACTGTACGCGCTGAGGTGGGTGATCTGGTGCCATTAACTGGCACACAAATGTATTACGGCGGCGTGATGAATGCCGATGCGCAGCAATCGATGGACTATGTTGATGAGCATTTTTATGTGGACCATTATGATTTTCCGCATCAAGCCTGGGATAGAAACGATTGGCGTATCCGCGATCAATCTGCGTTAAAAGAAGCTTGGCCGCAATTGTTGCAAAGAGCGTATTTCAGGGATGTAAACAAACCCTTTGTGCTGAGTGAATTTAATCAGGCATATCCCAACCGACAAGGGGCAGAGATATTGCCAGTGATGGCGGCATTTGCCAGCGCGCAGGATTGGGACGGTTTATTTTTCTTCCAATATATTGATGGCGATACGTGGAAATCCCTACCCGATAGTTTTTCACTCAGTGGTGATTGGGCAAAGTATGCAACGGCAGGCACGTCTGCTGCACTGTTCCGACAATTTCAGATCAGACCATTAGCCGAACGCAAAACTATTTTGCTCTCAGCTGATATCAGGCAAATGCTAGGTGCCTTGCGAGATGAATCTGCTTATCCGGCCTATTTACTGAGCCACTTTGGCATTACACCGAAGACGGCATTTTTATATAGGATTGGTATTAATAATGTGGCTAAGGCCGATCTGCCCACTAATGCAGTCTCGCAAAGCCAGGCAGATGACGGTGTTGTTTGGCAAGGACAGCAAGGTCAGCAAGGTCAAGGCAGTTCCTTGCGTTACCAATCTACTCTGGGGCAATTGAGTGTAACTACACCTTATAGCCTGATCTGGGCTGGTTTTGGCGAAGAGTCTCCTGGCAGCAGCGTTCCATCTGCTACAAATTCTTCCTCATATGAATCGCCAAAAACGACTGAAATATCAGTCAAGTTCCCGAGCGGCAGCCGTCGCTTTGCGACCATCCTGGCAACTAGTCGTGATGGCCTCAGTTTAGCCAATTCAAAACGTGTTTTATTAACCGTTGCAAGCGTCGCGCTTGGCAATCAACCTAATGCCATTCCTGCGCGACCAAAAAAATTGATCCCATATCCATCTGGTTTATCCGTTGCCGGGCAATACGGTGGTAGCTGGTGGACTTTGGAACCCGATCCTGACACTGGCAACAAACCATCTGGGCCACGCGATTCACAAGCGCCAGTTTGGCTAGAGCGTATTCCCATGGCGATGTTTTATCCCAGTAAATTTAAAACAATCCAGGTCTTCCCACTAGATGGTTCTGGCAAGCGTCGTACTGCCTTGCCTGCAACTGTGATCAAAAAAGTCAGCGGCGGATTTGAGCTGCAATTAGGGTTATCTAACTTAGGGCAAAGTGAACAGCTCTCACCTTGGTTTGAATTAATTACTGAATAATTATTTTAAAACTATCGTCATTCAGTAGGATTCAGCGTAATTTTGGCGACAGGAATTGCAAATTTTTTAGCCTGCTGAAATTTAATTTTCTTCTTTATTTCTCTTCTGTTTTTCATATCCTATGATGTGAAATTTCAATTTCATAATGTGAAAAATAATTCGACTCTGCACAATTTATTTTTCTCATTTTAAGAAATATTATTTCACATCGCAAAAAACAACATTTAAGTGTATGATTTTAAAAGATTAAATATTTGTTATATGTCTTATATAAGACCTTGTTGCTTCGCAAAAAATGTCCTATTATTTCTCTCAACGGAATTCACTTTTCATTAGTTTTAACAGCTTCATTTATTTTGCCCACAGGAGAGAACCATGACTACACGCGAACAACAGATTGCTGAATTGCAAAAAGACTGGGATACCAATCCACGATGGATCGGTATCAAACGTAATTACACCGCAGCAGATGTGGTTAATCTGCGTGGCTCGATCAAAGTTGAGCACACGATTGCGAAAAACGGTTCGATCAAATTGTGGGATCTGGTCAATAACGAGCCCTTCGTCAATGCCCTCGGCGCGCTGACTGGTAACCAGGCAATGCAACAAGTTAAAGCCGGCTTGAAAGCCATCTACCTGTCTGGCTGGCAAGTTGCAGGCGACGCCAACGTTGCGGGCGAAATGTATCCAGATCAATCTTTGTACCCGGCAAATTCAGTACCTTTGGTTGTTAAACGCATCAACAATTGTCTGACACGTGCCGATCAAATCCAATGGTCTGAAGGCAAAGGCGATACAGACTTCTTCGCGCCGATCGTGGCCGACGCAGAAGCCGGTTTCGGCGGTGTATTGAACGCGTTTGAATTGATGAAAGCCATGATCGAAGCCGGCGCATCAGGCGTCCACTTTGAAGATCAATTGGCTTCCGTTAAAAAATGCGGCCACATGGGCGGTAAAGTATTGGTGCCAACCCGTGAAGCAGTAGAAAAACTCAACGCAGCGCGTCTGGCAGCTGACGTCATGGGCACACCAACCGTGTTGTTGGCACGTACCGATGCAGAAGCGGCTGATCTGATCACATCTGATGTTGATGACAATGACAAACCTTTCCTGACTGGCGAGCGCACGGTTGAAGGCTTCTACAAAACTAAACCAGGTCTGCAACAAGCGATCTCCCGTGGTTTGGCTTATGCCGAATACGCCGACATGATCTGGTGCGAAACTGGTAAACCGGATCTGGAATTTGCTCAAGCATTTGCTGATGCAATCCACGCCAAGTTCCCAGGTAAATTGTTGTCTTACAATTGCTCACCATCATTCAACTGGAAGAAAAATCTGGATGACGCAACGATTGCCAAGTTCCAAAAAGAATTGGGCAAAATGGGCTACAAATTCCAATTCATCACCTTGGCTGGTTTCCATGCATTGAACTACGGCATGTTCAACCTAGCACACGGTTATGCACGTAACCAGATGTCGGCTTTTGTCGAATTGCAAGAAGCAGAATTCGCCGCAGCAGAAAAAGGCTTTACCGCAGTCAAGCATCAGCGTGAAGTCGGTACAGGTTACTTTGATGCAGTGACACAAGTCATTCAACAAGGTCAATCTTCTACTACGGCCTTGCATGGCTCGACAGAAGATGAACAGTTCTTCGACGCTAAAAAAGTCGCTTAAGTTGGTTTGAGTTTTAGCGCATTTGCGCTGAACTGTAAGGCAGTAGCTTTTAAATAAGATGCAAAAAGAAAAACCGCATGATGCAGATCGTGCGGTTTTTTGTTTTTATACTTTCGTACGTAGACAGTGATTTTCTGATTTTATGAATGATATTGTCAAACAGCGTTCAATATTTACCACCTGTCAGCGTCCAAATTTTTCCACTTTATCGGCTTGTTCAGAACGATTTTTGCTGTGCTTAAAT
>NZ_JASJXN010000022.1:0-76544 GCF_035018705.1 Undibacterium sp. RTI2.2
AAAGCAGCAGCGAAGCCAGTCGCTAAAAAAGCGGTAGCAAAGCCAGCAGCGAAAGCAGCAGCGAAGCCAGTCGCTAAAAAAGCGGTAGCAAAGCCAGCAGCAAAAGCAGCAGCGAAGCCAGCGGCAAAAGTTGCGGCCAAGCCAGCTGCTAAAGTTGTAGCTAAGCCTGCAGTAAAAAAAGCAGCGGCCAAGCCAGCAGCGAAAGCAGCAGCTAAGCCAGCAACGCCAGATGCTAAAACGGTCGTAAGCCCGACAGCAGCATGGCCATTCCCTACAGGCACACGTCCAGCGTAATCGGATCGCTTGTACGCCTGAATTTCAGGCACAATACCCACTGCGTGATATCCACCCAGTGGGTTTTTTTTAGGGGTTAGAACAGTGTTGTATGGAATAGTAAGTTTTGTCGTTGATACGATTGCTGGTTTGTTCGCAGGTTTTCTATTACTGCGGTTCTGGATGCAGGCACAGCGAGTCAGGCCGCCTATGGGGTTGGCACAATCCATTTTTCAACTGACAGATTGGCTGGTGCATCCGATTCGCCGCGTGATCCCAGGGTTTGCAGGTTACGACTGGGCTAGCGTGATTGCGACTTTTTTAGTCGCCTTGGTATCGGTATTAATCGATGTTCTGCCAGCGTTTCAGCTCTCTTTGCCAGCACTGGGTTTGCTGGCCTTGTTCAGAATGCTGCAATGGATATTGTATGGTTTGATGGCCTTACTGGTGCTGGAAGCGGTCTTTAGCTGGGTCAATCCCAACGCACCGTTTGCACCGTTTATTCGAGCGCTGAATACACCGATATTATCGCCCCTACGAAAATTATTGCCCCCTTTGGGAGGCATTGATTTTTCACCCATGGTTGCGCTGATCTTGTTGCAGGTGCTGAATCGATTATTGAGCGAATTATTGCCAAGAATCTTATTGCTTTAATCCAAAGATATTTGCAACTCAAGCCGGCGCTTGTCCGGTTGACTGGCGCATGATTAGTTCTGTTTGCAGCATTTCTCTTCGGAATGGTAACTCTGCATTCAGAATCCGGTTGACTAACACCCGTGCTGTCAAAACACCGATTTCATATTTGGGCTGCGCGATGGTGGTCAATGGCGGTGTGCTAAACGAGGCCAGCGCAATATCATCATAACCAACCACCGATAATTCATCGGGAATACGCATTCCAGCTTGCTGCGCCGCACATAAGCCGCCAATCGCCATTAAATCATTACTGGCAAAAATCGCGGTGGGACGATTAGGCAGCGCCAGCAATTGCTGAAACGCGCTAAAGCCGCCCTGGCTGGTGAAGTCACTATGCGCAAGGTAATCGCTGTTGTAATCAACTCCCGCCTCTTTCAAGGCGCGCAGATAGCCCGATACCCGATCACCACTTGGCAACAAAGTCTTAGGGCCAGACACGCAGGCAATGCGGCGATGGCCCAGATCGAGCAAATATTTCGTTGCCAGATAACCGCCTTGCTCATGATCTGCTTCAATAAAGTCTGCGGCAACACCGGGTACTTCTCTATCGACTAATACTTTGGGGATGGCTTCATCTGCGAGTAATTGCGTCAGTTCCAGGTCAATGCCTGAAGAGACCAGAATCAATCCGTCTATTCGTTTTTCCATCAGCACGCGGGTGTAGGCGGCTTGCTTTTTCGGATCATCGTAAGAGTTGCACAGGATGATGTTGTAGCCCAGGCGAAAAGACTCGTCCTCTATGCCTTGGATGACCTCGGCGAAGTAGGGATTGGAATTGTTGGGGATCATCATTCCCAGGGTTTGCGTCTTATCGTTCTTAAGACTGCGTGCCACAGCACTGGGAATATAACGTAGCTCCTGGATTACCGAAAGCACGCGTTCGCGCGCATCTTCACTGACGACCCGGGTGTTGTTGATGACGTGAGAAACCGTAGTGGTGGAGACTCTGGCTTTCTCTGCGACCTGCTTCATTGTTGCCATAAAATTAGATCCTTTCTCTATATGAATTATGACGCATGAATTACAGAAAAGGGTACTTTTAAAAAAATGGCAATTTTATTTTAATCTAGGACTTAGGCAGAATTGTCCCAGCAAGGCTTAGCGACGACGATAGTAATTTTATACAGCTAGGAGCTACAACGCAGCTCGGGCGGTTTTGCGTTAGTCTTATAATCAACAATAAGTGCATTGCAGATGTGTTAGTGGAAGAGTGGAAATTTGATCTCATCACTACGCCAATATTGCCGATGTCGTTCGGCATGTGTTACTGGATCTGGTACGCAAATGATGGCAAGCAGCTTGATTTTTTACCTGAGCTAATTTGATTTAACTTAGTCTTGCAAGGATGATTAAAATATACTCCCCATAAAAATATTAGAAAATGCCGTATTGTCCAATCATTCTCTGGACAACTAATATATACAGTAAGGGAGTATATTTATGCGCCATAAGTTATCTGCACTTTGTACTCGTTGATTTCAGCTAAGAATTGCCATGCAAAATCGGACAGCAAAGACCAGGTTATGTGACGAGCATCGATAACACCTTCTCCAACTTTCTGGAATTATTTGGTCGCGGGAGTAATCGCCAACCCCGCCAGCACCATATCAACGATCAGTTTTTCTGCATCATCAAAATCCTTGCGACTGAGCTGCTTGCGATTCATGACCAGGTTCATTTGAGTCGCAAAGTCTGCATAGGATTGCGTCATGGCCCAGATGGCGAAGAGTAAATGGGTAGGATTGACCGCGGCAATTTTGCCTTGCGCTATCCACTTCTCAAAAATCTCTATGTCTTTACGCAGCAGCGGCACGACTTTTTTACGGATATCTGCGCCGTATATTTTTGCTCCGCCTATCACTTCCATGGCATACACGCGCGAACCCCAGGGCTGCTCGCGTGAAAATTGCAGCTTGGCGACGATGTAACTACGCAGCAATTCTTCTGGCTCGCGGCTATCATGGGCCAGGCTATTCATGCGCTCTAACCATACATTCAAAACATCATCCAGTACCCGCTGATACAACACAGGCTTGCTTGGAAAGTAGTACAGCAGATTTTGTTTGGAGAGGCCAACTTGTTCGGCAATGGTCGCAATTGAGGTGCCTTCGTAGCCGCACTCAGCGAATAGCCGTACGGCCTGTTCCAGGATTTCTGTTTCTAATTTGTCCCGGTTGATCAGGCGCCGGTTGACTTTAGTCGTGGCGGTTTTGGATTTTCCGGCGATAGATTTTTCAGTGTCCAAGAGTGTCATGGCAATTAGTTAGAAAAGTACTGAGTTGTTCGGATTGGGTATAAGCCACGTTGAAGCGAAACCAGATCGTATTGCACGCATCTAGCGTAAAAAATTCACCGGGCGACAACAGGATTCCCGCTTTGAGTGCCTGATCGGCAATCAGTTTGCCATTGAAGCTGAGTGTGGGTGTCGTCTCCCAGCCGGCACTAATAAACATCCCGCCGCGAGGTTTAGCCAACACCGTCATGCCGGCTTTTTGTAAGTTGCTAATGCTGCTTTCGCGTGCGGTATCCAGTTGGCTGATCAGCTTTTCCAGCATGCGCCGGTAGGGACGCGCAGTGATGGCGTGCAGCACAGCGCGCTCATTGATCTCTGATGTGGTCAAACCCGTCAACATCTTGACGCGGACCAATTCAGAAATGAGTGATGCCGAGGCTGCAATCGAGCCAACCCGCAAGGTCGGTGACAGTGTTTTAGAAAAACTACCAACGCGGATAACCCGCCGTAAGCCATCCATCGCTGCCAGAGAAGGATCGCTGCGCGCACTTAGGTCGCGGTATATATCATCTTCCACCACCCAAAAATCAAAACGCTCTGCCAGTCCCAGCAGACGATGCGCCTGCGCATGACTGAGAGAAGTCCCGAGGGGATTTTGTAGCACGGTATTGACGAACATCAGTTTGGGCTGATGGCGGGTCGCTTTCTCTTGCAGTACATCAAAATCCAAACCGTGTTCGCCACGCGGAACACCAACGGGGATGCATCCATGATGACGTATCAGTGACAATAAATTGCTATAGCCGGGATCTTCAACAAAGACGCAGTCACCCGGTTTGGTCAGGGTGCGCAAGATCAGATCAAAACCATGGGTCGCACCATGCGTCAGCACAATCTGATCGGGCTCGACGGCGAATAGTTCATCCGCCAGGGTGCTTGCCAGATGTTGTCGCAGGCTGGGAAATCCTAGAGGATTGCCATAGCCACGTAAGCGCGAAGCAGGAATACGCATCGCGTGACGAATTGCGTCCAGAATCGTCGATTCGCCATACCATTCTGGCGGCAGCCAGCCAGAACCGGCAGGTAGGGCATCCGACACACCGGTATATAAATCGGGACTGAGCGCGTCAATATTCAGTAGCAGTGGTGCTGGCAAGATTGACCGTGCTGCAGGGATTTCACTGCGCGCTACAAAATAACCAGAACCGCGACGCGACGACAATAGGCCCGTTGTCAGCAAACGATCATAGGATTCCACAACCGTAAAAGTGCTGATGCTATTGGATTTAGCAAATTGCCGGACAGAAGGCATTTTGGTCCCAACACGCAGCTCGCCGCTGTTCACCAACTGCGTAATCGACTCCACAATTTGATCCACCAAATTGCCGCGCCTGGTCCGGTCCAGAGTCAGGATGGGCCAGGCTGATGCACTACTGCGGATGGTACATGGCGTAGACAGGTTGTCTGACTTTGCCGATCCTGCATTTTCCATCTTTCGCCTCCATTTTGGTCTAATCAGTTACCATCGCACTGCAATACGTCGTGATATCTGAACTTAACTGTAGTGCTACGTCAACCTGTACGGTTGCTGATTTTTGAGCAAGCTGTATCTGTCGGGATTCTCATCCTGCCGCCTACTATTGCACCATAGTTTTACCACATGGTAAATAGTTTTTCCAAATTCAGGAGTGTCTTATGTATGAATCCCGCCCTAATGATATGCATCCATTTTGGATGCCGTTCACAGCCAACCGCGATTTTAAAAGTAATCCTAGGTTGATGGTGTCAGCTAAAGGCATGCACTACCGTGATGTCGATGGCAATACGATACTAGATGGTACGGCGGGTTTGTGGTGCGTACCGTTGGGACATGCACAGCCTAAACTGGTCAAAGCGGTACAAAATATGGTCGCTCAACTCGATTTTGCACCGACCTTCCAGATGGGGCATCCCTCCGCATTTGAGCTGGCAGAGCGCTTGATGACTTATACCAATCATCGCTTTGGGCAGGTGTTTTATACCAATTCCGGTTCCGAGGCAGTGGACAGTGCCTTGAAGATGGCACTGGCTTATCACCGGGCTCGTGGCGATAGCACCCGCACCCGCTTGATCGGACGTGAGCGTGGTTATCACGGGGTCGGATTTGGCGGTATGTCGGTGGGCGGCATTGCGAATAACCGCAAAACTTTCGGCAGCCTGTTGCCTGGGGTAGATCACTTACCACACACCCACAATCTGGAAAAAAATGCCTTCACTCGCGGTGAACCTGAATATGGTGCGCACTTGGCAGATGAGTTGGAGCGCATTGTCGCTTTGCATGATGCCTCCACTATTGCCGCTGTGATTGTTGAGCCGCTTGCCGGTTCGACAGGTGTCTTGGTTCCACCCAAAGGCTATCTCAAACGCTTGCGCGAACTCTGTACCAAGCACGGCATTTTACTGATTTTTGATGAAGTGATTACCGGCTTTGGTCGTCTGACGACGCCGTTTGCATTTGATTATTTTGATGTCGAACCAGATCTGCTGACAGTCGCCAAGGGATTAACCAATGGCGTCGTACCGATGGGGGCGGTATTTTCTAAAAAATATATCTACGACACTATGATGCAAGGGCCGGATGGCATCGAGCTATTCCATGGCTATACCTATTCTGGCCATCCTCTGGCATGTGCTGCCGCACTAGCAACACTAGATATTTTTGAAGAGCAAAAAGTGCTGGAGCATGCCAGCAGCCTGACTGACTACTGGGCTGATGCAGTGCATTCCCTCAAAGGTTTGCCGCATGTGATTGACCTGCGCAATCTGGGTTTGATTGCTGGCATTGAGCTAGCGTCTATCCCTGGCAAGCCCGGCGCACGTGCTTTTAATGCTTTTAAGCGGGCATTTGCCGATGGCATTTTGATCCGCACCACCGGTGACATTATCGCTTTATCACCACCACTAGTATTAGAGAAATCCCATATCGATGAGTTGTTTGGCAAGCTTGCCGCTATTTTAAAAACCTTAGATTAATGAAGCGAGTGTCTGATTGTGAACCCATTATTGAGTCCTGAATTGCGTCCTGAATTGAATCCTGAATTAAGTATTGAAACCATTCCCCATTTCATCGCAGGTGCACGTGTGGATACTGATAGCGGTCGTTATGCCGATGTGTACAACCCGGCTTTGGGATTACCCATCGCGCGCGTGGCGATGGCATCTTCCGCCGATGTGGATAAAGCCGTTGCCGCAGCAGCGAAGGCTTTTCCCGCATGGGCAAATACACCACCGCTGACCCGTGCCCGCGTCTTGTTCCGTTTTTTACACTTGATGCAAGAAAATGCAGACCGCTTTGCCGGGATACTCACTCGTGAGCATGGCAAAACCTTTGCTGACGCGCAGGGCGAGGTGGCTCGCGGTATTGAAGTGGTCGAATTTGCCTGCGGCATTCCACATATGTTGAAGGGGGAATTCAGCGATCAGATTGCACGTGGGATCGATGCTTGTTCATTCCGTCAACCATTGGGTGTTGTAGCTGGAATTACGCCGTTTAATTTTCCGGCCATGGTGCCTATGTGGATGTTTCCTATCGCGCTAGCCTGCGGAAATACATTTGTTCTAAAACCCTCTGAGCGCGATCCTTCTGCATCCATTTTGCAGGCAGAACTATTGAAACAAGCCGGTTTGCCCGATGGCGTATTCAATGTTGTACAAGGCGACAAGCTGGCGGTAGATGCTTTGCTGGATCACCCGCAAGTGCAAGCGATTAGCTTCGTTGGATCGACTCTTATTGCGGAATATATTTATACGCGGGGTAGCGCTGAAGGCAAACGCGTACAGGCGTTGGGAGGCGCAAAAAATCATATGGTCGTCATGCCTGATGCAGATATAGACATGGCAGTCGATGCTCTAATCGGTGCCGCCTATGGCTCCGCGGGCGAGCGCTGCATGGCGATTTCTGTCGCGGTTGCGGTTGGTAATGCTGCCGACCAGTTGGTCGCTGCCCTAGCCGAGCGCACTCGAGCCTTAAAGATTAACGACGGTATGGCAGAGGGGGCGGAAATGGGGCCGGTCGTCAGTCTTGCCGCCAAGCAGCGGATAGAAAAACTGATCGGACAAGGTGTGGAGGAGGGTGCCACGCTAGTGGTGGATGGCCGTGGTTACCAAGTCAGCGGGCGTGAAAATGGCTTTTTCGTCGGCGGCACGCTGTTTGATCATGTGACTTCCACGATGACTATCTATCAGGAAGAAATTTTTGGGCCGGTTTTATGCGTTTTGCGGTTGCCAGATATAGCCAGTGCCATCGATCTGATTAATCGGCATGAGTATGGCAACGGTGTCGCCATTTTTACGCGTGATGGTGGCGTGGCGCGCGAGTTTGTGCGTCAAATTCAAGTAGGTATGGTTGGCGTGAATGTCCCTTTGCCGGTACCGATGGCTTTTCACAGTTTTGGCGGTTGGAAGCGCAGTCTTTTTGGCGATCATCATGTGTATGGCCCAGAAGGTGTGCGTTTTTATACACGCTCTAAAGCCGTTATGCAGCGCTGGCCGGATGCAAACAAAGGTATTGCGACTGCCGGTGCCGAATTTGCATTTCCGCAAATGAAGTGATCATCCTGCGGCGCAGCAATATCTTAGGTAACTGGAAGTTCAGTAGCAGACAAGTAGCTGGTAAGCAGCAAGGGGTTCATAGATGAGCGGTGCAGCAATAGTGCAAAAGAAGTGTGCTCAGTTGGTGCAAGAAAAAACGTTTATGTATCAAAATAAAGCAAAAAACCAGCAAAAAACTAGTAAGAATGAGGAAAAACGATAGAGTATTTGTTTTTACCAAGTGGTAAATATTGGCACGAGGTTTGCTAGTAATCTGATATAAATCGGGATACGTGAACAGATTTTGTATGTACCTTACTTGCACTTTGTCTAACACTGTAAAAAACATCATTGGCAAAACTGGACCATAACACTGCCTTGTATGTAGTTGCTTGATTCTAGAGTTTTGCTGCGATGGGTAACGTTCCTTGTTCGTCGTTACCAAAGAGTATGAGGAGCGGGTTGATGGATGCGACGATCTGCTCTTTTGCAGTAAAAATGGCGTGTGAAAACACCGAGTACAGACCTAAGTGAAAGCCTAGGTACAAACAATTAGGAATGCAATCATGATTGAAGTCTTAAGCAGGTTGACTAAGCTAGAACATCTTGGACATCCAAGTGCGAGCAAAGAAGAGTTAGCAGGCCGGTTCACCGATCTGGTGCCAGCACTAACAGCGCGCCAGGCACTGATAGAAAGCCAGCGTTGCTTGTATTGTTATGACGCCCCTTGTACGCGTATCTGCCCGTCAGACATTGATGTCGCTAGCTTTATCCGCAATATTGCTAATGAAAATATCAATGGCGCGGCAAAAACTATTTTGCAAGAGAATATCTTTGGTGGTAGCTGTTCGCGTGTTTGCCCTACCGAGATTTTGTGCGAGCAATCCTGTGTGCGTAATCATGATGCGGAAGGGCAGCCAGTCAAAATTGGTCTTTTACAACGTCATGCCATCGACAACATGCAGTTTGGCGAACATCCTTTTGAACGTGCAACCGCAACGGGACGCACGGTTGCTGTCGTGGGCGCCGGACCGGCGGGTCTGTCCTGTGCGCACAGACTAGCAATGTTGGGTAACGATGTTGTGGTGTTCGAGTCACGTGCCAAGGCCGGTGGTTTGAACGAATACGGTATTGCTAAATACAAGTTGCCAGAGGATTTTGCTCAGCGCGAAGTCGAATTTTTATTGGAAATCGGCGGTATCACGATTCAATACGGACAAACTCTGGGCGGTAATTTAAAGCTCTCTGATTTACGCCAACAATATGATGCTGTATTTTTAGCGCTAGGACTTGGTGCAAGCCGAGAGCTTGGTTTGACAGGCGAAGATGCCGCAGGCTTACTCTCCGCAGTGGACTATATCGCTGAACTCCGTCAAGTCGATGATTTGAGTAAATTGCCACTGGCCTCCCGTTGCCTGGTGATTGGAGCAGGTAATACCGCAATTGATATGGCGGTGCAGATGGCGCGGCTAGGTGCCGATGACGTGACCGTAGTTTATCGACGCGGTGCGGAGTCCATGTCCGCTACCGGACATGAGCAAGATATCGCCAAGGCACATCAAGTGCGTTTGAAGACATGGGCTCAGCCGCAACAAATCTTATTGGATGAAACGGGTCGCGTACGCGGTGTGCGGTTTGAAAAAACCCGTATGGATGGTGCTCGCCTGGTCGGTACAGGAGAAAGCTTTGATATCGCTGCCGATGCGATTTTTAAAGCGATTGGACAAGCATTAGATGCAGTATCGATCAATGATGCCCTGGCTGTGGAATTAGAAAAGCGAGGCGATAAAGTTCAGGTGGACGATCGCTTCCGCACCTCAGTTTCGGGCGTCTATGCAGGGGGTGATTGTGTCGCGCCGGGACAAGACTTGACGGTGCAGGCGGTACAGCACGGTAAGCTCGCCGCAGCTGCAATTCATCAAGACTTATTGTCCAACTCACTTTCTAAAAAAGAGGCTACATAATGGCCGATCTCAGCATTAATTTCGCCGGTATTAAATCTCCCAACCCATTTTGGCTCGCATCTGCGCCACCTACTGACAAAGCATATAACGTGATCCGTGCTTTTGAAGCAGGTTGGGGCGGAGTCGTCTGGAAAACTTTGGGTGAAGATCCGGCGCCAGTGAATGTCTCCTCACGTTATTCCGCCCACTTTGGTAAAAATCGCGAAGTCATTGGCTTCAATAATATTGAACTGATTACTGATCGTAGTCTGGACATCAACCTGCGTGAAATTACCCAAGTCAAAAAAGACTGGCCGGATCGCGCAATGATTGTTTCCATGATGTATCCATGCGAAGAGGCGATCTGGAAAGCAGTTTTGCCATTAGTCGAGGCGACTGGTGCCGATGCAATTGAACTCAATTTTGGCTGTCCACATGGCATGCCAGAACGCGGCATGGGCGCTGCCGTCGGTCAAGTACCGGAGTATGTCGAAATGGTCACGCGCTGGTGCAAGCAATATTGTTCTTTGCCTGTTATCGTCAAGCTCACCCCGAATATCACTGATGTCCGCATGCCTGCGCGCGCTGCACACAACGGTGGTGCCGATGCTGTGTCTTTGATCAATACGATCAATTCCATTACTTCAATTGATCTGGACAATATGGTGGCACGTCCGATTGTGGGTGGTAAAAGTACACACGGCGGTTACTGTGGATCAGCTGTCAAACCAATTGCACTCAATATGGTCGCAGAAATCGCACGTGATCCTGCTACTCAGGGTTTGCCGATTTCTGGTATCGGCGGCATCGGTAACTGGCGTGATGCGGCAGAATTTATAGCCCTCGGCGCTGGTTCTGTACAAGTCTGTACTGCCGCAATGCTGCATGGCTTTCGTATTGTTGAAGACATGAAAGATGGCCTGTCTCGCTGGATGGATGAAAAAGGTTATGCCACGATAGAAGATTTTCGCGGTAAAGCTGTTGCCAATACGACGGATTGGAAATATCTGAACATGAACTTCAAGAGCATTGCTCAGATCGACCAGGATAGTTGTATCCAATGCGGTCGCTGTTATATCGCTTGCGAAGACACTTCACATCAATCCATTTCACAACTGATTGCAGACAACGGACAGCGTAAATACGAAGTCATCAAAGACGAGTGTGTTGGCTGTAACTTATGTCAGATTACTTGCCCCGTTGAGAATTGCATTACGATGGTCGCGGAAGAGACAGGCAAACCCTATATGAACTGGATGCAGGACCCGCGCAATCCTAGAGCGGAGAATCTGGTCAAGGCATAAATCAAGCTGTTCTCACTTATTGATTTTAAATATAGCTCTTAGATGTAGCTCTTAGATACAGCTTTTTAATACAGCGTTTAAATACACAGGTCTTAACATATGGATTGCGCTCTTTAAAGGCGCAATCCTTTTGCATTAACAGGCATCCTCAAGATTTTAAGTAAGTCCAACTGAAGGAGAGGTAAACGTGAACAAGACCACCGCAAGCAGCGCACTCTGGAACGAAGATTTGGCACCGACGAGCGAGAGCCAGCGCACCTGGCGCTGGTATCACTTTGCCGCACTCTGGGTTGGCATGGTCATGTGCATACCCGCCTATACGTTGGCGGCTAGTTTGATTGAAGGTGGTATGTCTGCATCGCAAGCGGTGGTAACGGTTTTTCTTGCTAATGCCATTGTGCTGGTGCCTATGCTGCTGATCGGACATGCTGGTACCAAGTACGGTATTCCTTATGCGGTGCTGGCTCGTTCTTCGTTCGGTACCAAAGGTGCACGCTTGCCAGCATTGATGCGCGCGATTGTGGCATGTGGCTGGTACGGGATTCAAACCTGGTTTGGTGGCATGATGATTTACACCTTGGCAGGTGTCTTGCTCGGTCATCCGCTGGGTGGCGATAAGATCGCTGGCCTTGGTATTAATGCGGCGCAGTTCGCGTGCTTTTTAGCGTTTTGGGCGATCCAGTTCTGGTACATTTTTCACGGTATGGATTCGATTCGTAAATTAGAAACTTATACCGCGCCTTTGAAGATCGTCATTTGTTTTGTCCTGCTCGGTTGGGTATATAACAAAGCGGGTGGCTTTGGGCCGATTCTGGATCAACCTTCGCAATTTATTGAGGGAGGCAAAAAGGCCGGACAATTCTGGACTACGTTCTGGCCTTCGCTGACTGCGATGATAGGGTTTTGGGCGACGCTGGCATTGAATATTCCCGACTTCACCCGTTTTGCTAAAACTCAGCGCGATCAGCTTATCGGTCAAAGCGTGGGTTTGCCAGTGCCGATGGCATTGTTAGCTATGCTGGCGGTGATTGTGACTTCTGCCACAGTAGTTTTGTACGGTAAAGCGATTTGGGATCCGGTTGATCTTGCTAGTCGTATGACAGGTGTTGCGGTATTGATCGCTCTGTTGATTTTGTTGATTGATACTGTCAGCGTTAATTTAGCCGCCAATCTGGTTGGTCCCGCATATGATTTTTCAGCACTCAACCCTAAACTGATTTCTTATAAAACGGGTGGCTACATCACAGCGTTTATCGCGATTGCCATGATGCCATGGAAGATTTTAGAATCAACCCAAGGTTATATTTTTACCTGGTTGATCGGCTACTCGGCGTTGTTAGGACCAATCGCAGGTATATTAATAATCGACTATTACTTTATTCGTAAAACCAATCTGGATGTAGCTCAGCTCTATCAAGAAAACGGTAAATATTCTTACGGCAACGGCTGGAACATGGCAGCGATTGTCGCCTTTGTCATCGGTGTTGTGCCCAATATTCCCGGATTTTTAAATGCAGCATTTCCCACATCCTTCCCTGATGTTCCGGGCATATTGAAAACAATTTATACCTACGCTTGGTTTATCGGTCTGGTGTTATCAGGCTTAGTCTATTTAGTCATGATGCAGGGTAAATCGGATCAGGTAGTGGGTGTGCTGCAACCTACTAAATAATCAGGAGACAAATATGAGCATATTAATACGCGGCGGTACTGTCGTTAATGCAGACCGTGAATTCCGTGCTGACGTTCTGTGCCAGGATGGCAAAATCATTGCAGTAGGTGAGCATTTATCCGTTCCTGCGGATGCTGAAATTATTGACGCCAGCGGTCAATATGTCATGCCCGGTGGGATTGATCCACACACACATATGAACCTGCCTTTTATGGGCACAGTGACCGCAGACGATTTTTTTACCGGCACTGCCGCAGGTCTGGCCGGCGGAACCACTACCATTATTGATTTCGTTATTCCGGACTCTAAACAGCCTTTAATGGATGCCTATAAAACCTGGCGTGGCTGGGCAGAGAAGTCAGCCGGTGATTATAGTTTTCACGTCGCAGTAACCTGGTGGGACGATACCGTACATGCTGATATGGGCACACTGGTGCGCGACTATGGCGTGAATAGCTTCAAACATTTTATGGCCTATAAAAATGCCATCATGGCCGATGATGAAATTTTAGTAAAAAGCTTCTCACGTGCGCTGGAGCTGGGAGCTATGCCTACTGTGCATGCAGAAAATGGCGAGCTGGTTTTCTTACTCCAACAAGAGTTATTAAAAAAAGGCATTACCGGACCAGAGGCACATCCTTTATCACGTCCGCCGATGGTAGAAGGTGAGGCTGCCAACCGGGCGATTGCAATTGCCAATGTACTCAATACACCGGTTTATATCGTGCATGTCTCCTGTATAGAATCGTTGGAGGCAATTACCCGCGCCAGAAGTAAAGGCCAAAGGGTATTTGGTGAAGTGCTTGCCGGGCATCTGACGATAGACGACAGTGTATATCGCCATCCTGATTTTGATTTTGCGGCAGGTCATGTCATGAGTCCCCCATTCCGTTCAAAAGAGCATCAGGCTGCGTTATGGCAAGGCCTGCAAGGAGGCAATCTGCACACAACGGCAACCGATCATTGCACCTTTTGCGATACGCAAAAAGCTGCAGGAAAAAGCGACTTTACCAAAATCCCTAACGGTTGCGGCGGCGTTGAAGATCGTATGGCAGTGATCTGGGATGCCGGTGTCAACAGCGGTAAATTGACGCCATCAGAATTTGTCAAAGTGACTTCCACTAACGCCGCACAAATTTTTAATATCTATCCACGTAAAGGAGCGGTTGTGGTTGGCGCAGATGCCGATGTCGTGGTGTGGGACCCGCAAGGCACGCGTGCGATTTCCGCTAAAACCCAATTTGCTAAAGGTGGCTTCAACGTATTTGAGGGTCGCACCGTACGCGGTATTCCTAGCCATACCATCAGCGCAGGCAAGCTAGTATTTAAACAGGGTGAATTACGTGCGGTTCAGGGGGCAGGACAGCATATCGACAGACCCGCATTTTCTCCAATTTATGATGCATTAGGCCGTATGGCGAGTCAAACTGCTCCTAAAGCAATGCAGCGATGATGGTCATCATTTGCGTCTGGTAGCAGGTACATCAATAGATTAAAAAAAGGACAAAACAATGGGTGCAGATATCACTAGCGTAAGAATCAACGGCGACCGTCTATGGAAATCCTTAATGGAACTGGCGCAAATCGGCGCAACCCCTAAAGGTGGCGTCAAACGTCTGGCATTGACCGATCTTGATAAGCAAGGCCGCGATTTAGTGACAGGCTGGGCGAAGCAAGCTGGTATGTCGGTCACCATCGACAAAATCGGCAATGTCTTTATGCGCCGGGATGGCACTAATAATAGCTTGCCACCGATTGTATCCGGCAGTCATATCGATACCCAGCCAACCGGCGGTAAGTTTGATGGCAATTATGGCGTGCTAGCAGCGCTAGAAGTTGTACGCACGCTCAACGACAATAATATCAAGACCGAGGCACCGATTGAAGTTGCGTTCTGGACGAACGAAGAAGGTTCTCGCTTCGTTCCCGTGATGATGGGCTCAGGTGTTTTTTGTGGTGCATTTACTCTCGAGCATGCGTTTGCGGCAAAAGATGTAGATGGAAAAACGGTGAGGGATGAGCTGGAGCGCATCGGTTATCTCGGTACGCAAACTCCCGGTGATCATCCGATTGGCGCCTATTTCGAAACCCACATCGAACAAGGTCCTGTACTAGAGGATGCCGACAAAGTAATCGGCGTTGTACCAGCTGTCATGGGCTTATCCTGGTACGACTGCGTTGTCACAGGGATGGAAGCGCATGCGGGCCCAACCCCCATGCATCTGCGTAAGGATGCTCTGCAAATCGCAACAAAAATTATGCAAGAGGTAGTCAATATTGGTAACCGCTATCCGCCATATGGACGCGGCACTGTCGGTATGGTGCAAGTATTCCCGAACAGTCGTAACGTCATTCCAGGCGAGGTCAAATTCAGTATTGATTTACGCAATGTGAACGATGAATTGCTCAACACCATGCATCAGGAAATTCTGGCGTTTGTCGATAAAACGGCGAGTGACAGTGGTTTGAAAATCAGTATCGAACGCGTCTCCTACTACCCGCCTTGTCCTTTCCATCCGGATTGCGTTGATGCGGTGCGCAGCGCAACCGCCAAGCTGGGTTATTCCACCATGGACGTGGTATCCGGTGCGGGACATGATGCAATTTACACGGCTCGCCTGGCACCGTCTGGGATGATTTTTGTACCCTGTAAGGATGGAATTAGTCATAACGAAATTGAGGACGCTAAATCGGAGCATCTGGAGGCGGGTTGTAATGTGTTGTTGCTGGCGATGTTAGAGCGGGCAAAAATCGTAGCCGATGTGTCGACTTAAAAGTTCGGTAGGGCTAGTACATTACTAGTACGAGTTTTTACTTTCTTTCCCGCATTCGGAAGAGGATTGGGTCGAGGGTATCCGCATATCGAAATATCTGAGCCTAATATTGCTTTGTTGTTGACTTTGATCTTAAACCTCTTTGGACGCTGCAATTTGTATATGACAGAAAAATGGATAAGAAAGCTTCTTTATTTGAGGTGTAGCAGGGATTTCGAGATGTATGCATCTCGCCTGCGTAACGGCATCCGCTTGTAAGCGGATGTTCCTTAGCCAGTTTCGAAGTTTTCCCATTTTTTGTCATGCACAAATTGTGCTGAAGCGTAGCGTAAGCACCCGAAGGGCAAGTCTGCGGTTGCTTTTTTTCCCTTACATTTTCTTTGGCGAAGCAAAGAAACCTAAGTGGCTGCCGGGTCACTCCCGGCTAGTATCCACGGAGTTTAGGCAAGTCAATTCGGATACTTTTTCATTATTAGCGTTTGTTATTTTGATGTTGCAGGCCGGTGGTAGATCGGCGACTCCCCTCTTTCTTTGCTTCGCCAAAGAAAGAGGTCAAAGAAAGGCGACCGCGAAGTCACCGCACGTTCGGGGATCCCGTTTGTGCAGGATGAAAAATGGGAAATGTCCGAAACTCGCCTGCGGCTCAAACAACAGATACTTCTTTTTCCATTTTTTATCCCGCACAAACGGCAGTGCCAAAGCGGAATTCTAAAGTCAAAACCAAAACTAAAACTTACCTTATCACGCGCTGTTCCTTTATATTTAAAGATGCCATCAAATGTAAATAAATCATGTTTACATCGCTATCATTGTATTATTGCAATCCCTATTTATTACGAGTAAACCACAATGATCAAGTTGATGGGACGCACAGTCGCCAGTGTATTTTTTCTCACTCTCTCCTGGTCAGCACATGCCACGATTAATCTGACTGATCCAATTCCGGTAGGGCCACAAGTTAAAGTAGGCAAACTCCCTAATGGACTGACTTACTACATCCAAAAAAATGCTAAGCCTGAAAAACGAGTTGAATTACGTTTAGTCGTTAAAGCAGGTTCGATTCTGGAAGACGATGATCAACAAGGGCTCGCCCATTTTACCGAGCATATGGCATTTAACGGTTCACGCCATTTTAAAAAGCATGAATTGATTTCCTACTTGCAGTCTATTGGCGTGAAATTTGGCGCTGATCTGAATGCCTATACCAGCTTTGATGAAACCGTCTATATCCTGCAAATTCCAACCGATAAAAAAGAAAACTTAGAGACTGGATTCCAGGTCTTAGAGGATTGGGCGCAAGGCGTGCAGATGAATGACGCTGATATAGATAAAGAGCGCGATATTATCCTGGAAGAAGCGCGCTTAGGGAAAGGCGCTAACGACCGCATGAACAAGGTATTGTTGCCCGGGATTTTTAACGGATCAAAATATGCAGATCGCTTGCCCATCGGCAAAGAAGACATTATAAAAAACTTTAAGTACGATGCGGTCAAGCGATTTTATGCTGATTGGTATCGTCCTGATTTGATGGCGGTAGTTGTGGTCGGTGATATAGAGCCAGAGCAGGCAGAGAAAATGGTGCTAGCACATTTCGCACAACTGAAAAATCCTGCCAAAGAACGCCCGCGCGATTACGCCAAGATTCCGGATCGGGCAGAATCCAAAGCCTTGGTCATTACTGATAAAGAGGCGACTAGCAATATCGTGCTAATACGTTATCCAGTTCGCGTTGCTAGGCCTAACGTGATAATTTCTGATTATCGCCAGAGCATGATCAAAAGATTAGCAGCATCAATGCTCGGTCAACGTATGCAAGAATTGACTCAGCAAGCAACGCCGCCATTTTTAGGCGCGTCCAGCTCGATGGGGCAATTAGTCCATGGTTACGAATCATTCTCTTCTGTTGCCGCTCTTGGAAGTGGCGGAGTTGAGCCAGCGATCAATGCAGTAGTACAAGAAAATGAACGCGCTCGTCAATTTGGTTTCAGCGCTGATGAGTTAGATCGTGCCAAAAAAACGCAACTTCGTAATTTAGAAAATAGCTATAACGAGCGCGATAAATCTAATTCCGGCATGTATGCAGCAGAGTACATCCGTAATTTTTTAGATCAAGAAACTATCCCGGGAATCGTTAACGAATATGCCTACAATACAGAATTGATGCCAGGGATTACCCTGTCTGAGGTAAATATGTACGTCAGCAAATCCATACCAGCAGCAACCCAAAAACTGGTGGCCTATATGGGTTCCAGCAAAACAGATGTGCCGGCACCTTTAGAGTCGGCATTGCTGCAAATGGTGATCACAGCTGAGAAAATGCCTGTCGTTGCTAACGAGCAGAAAAAAGTCGCTTCAAATTTAATGGAGCGCCCACAAAAATCTGGCAGCATCATTTCTGAAAAATATAATAAGGAACTGGATTTAACCGAATTGACGCTGTCAAACGGTGTCAAAGTCGTTCTCAAATCGACTGATTTTAAAAATGATCAGGTATTGATCAGTACCACACGTTTTGGTGGGCAATCCCTATATGAGAATAAAGATAATTTCAATGCCCGCTATGCCAGTAGCATAGTCTCAAGCATGGGTCTAAAGACTTTTTCATCTACCGATATTCCAAAAATTTTAGCTGGAAAATCGGCTAACTTACAAACCAGTAGTGGTTTTTATACTGAGGGTTTTAGCGGTTCTGCAGGCAGCGCGGATGTTGAAACTTTATTTCAACTGCTATCTTTGCGAATGACTAGCCCACGCAAAGACGAAGAGCTATTTAAGTCGTATATTAAAAAAGGACAGGATGCGACAAAAAATACGATGGCAAGTCCTGAATCTATATTCAACGATGCGCTGATCACGACGCTGTATAACAATCACCCGCGCTCAGTTCGCTCCGCAAAGCCAGAAGATTTTAGTCAGATTGATCTGGATCGTAGCATGGCGATTTTTAACGACCGTTTTAGTAGCGCTAAAGGGCTGACTTTTATCATTGTAGGTAGTTTTGAGATCGATAAAATAAAACCGCTGATTACGGCTTATCTAGCAAATTTACCCACGTCCGAGATTGTCACTACTTACAAAGATTTAGGGATGCATATTGTTACTGGCGTAGTAAAAAAAGAAGTGCGAGTTGGTACAGAGCAGAACAGCAGAGTCGTCCTTAATTTCTCTGGCGCTGCTACTTATTCTAAAGAAGAAAATATGCGTTTTCACGCCATGCTCGATGTACTGAATCTTCGTATTACGGATATTTTGCGTGAGAAATTGACCTTGATCTACGGTGGAGGCATGGGTGGCTCTATCAATCGTATCCCTGATCAAAATTATCGTATCGGCGTCACTCTGCCATGCGGCCCAGAAAATGTGGATAAAGTGATCGCTGCTATGTTTGCGGAAATACAGCAAATAAAAACGGACGGACCATTATTGGCGGATCTGAATAAAGTAAAACAGAACTGGCTTAAAGAACGACAAATACAGATGCGTACGAATACTTATTGGCTTGGTAATCTACAAGACTCTATCTTGTATGGCACTGATATGGCAGAGATGTTAGGTTATGAGGCGCGCGTCAATGCAGTGACATTGGATGATATAAAACAAGCTGCTAACCGGTATTTTAATTTGAATAATTATGTACAGTTTGTGATGTATCCAGAGAAGTAATTTGTCTGCTATGTCACGCATAGAGATTGCTAGTCTTTGTCCTTTGCCGAACTCTAGTGAAAGATTGATTGCTGTTACTTTTGTCTTTGGCGAAGCAAAGAAAAGTAAGTGGCTGCCGGGTCACTCCCGGCTGGTATCCACGGAGCTTATACAAGTCAATTCGTCTATTATCAGGTCGTAATTTTTGTGACTGACATTTGGTATTTTGAGATTGCCGACCGGTGGTAGACCGGCGGCTACCCTCTTTCTTTGCTTCGCCAAAGAAAGAAGGCAAAGAAAGGCGACCGCGAAGTCACTGCCCCTTCGGGGTTCCCGTTTTTATCCGTCAAAAATGGGAAAAGTTCGAAACTCGCTTTGCTCAGACAACGAACCTTTCTTATCCATTTTTAACGGATAAAAACGGCAGTGCCACAGCGGAATTCCAACTTCAAAAGCTAGTTCAAAACCAACGTCAAAAACTACGCCTCGGCCAATTTATCTTGCTTCTCAAATTCCTGATTTGAATCCATAGTTTCCTCACAATGATCAAGCGCATCGGGCATAATAATCTCTATCTAACTCTCCACTCCAAACCGCAAGGACGCTCATGGATCTGATTATTCGTAACGCCAATTTACCTGATGGTCGTACCAATATCGATATAGCGATTGAGTCCGGTCGTATCGTCGCGATAGATCACAAGTTGCCAGCACGAGCGGTGCAAGAAATAGATGCCGGTGGCAATCTGGTATCGCCACCGTTTGTCGATGCGCACTTCCATATGGACGCAACGCTTAGCTATGGTCTGCCGCGAGTCAATCAGTCAGGTACTTTGCTAGAAGGGATTGCATTATGGGGCGAGCTGAAGCCGATGCTGACGCAAGATGCGTTAGTGCAAAGAGCGATGCAGTATTGTGATTGGGCGGTCGGGCGTGGCTTGCTGGCGATACGGTCGCATGTTGATATTTGCGATGACCGTTTGCTGGCAGTTGAGGCTTTACTGGAGGTCAAAAAGCGGGTCGCAGCTTATATCGATTTGCAATTGGTCGCTTTCCCGCAAGATGGCATATTGCGCAGCGCGACGGCGCTGACTAATTTAAAGCGGGCGATGGCGATGGGCGTTGATGTGGTCGGTGGTATTCCACATTTTGAACGCACCATGGCCGATGGTGCGGAGTCCGTCAAAATCCTGTGCGAATACGCTGCTGACAACGGATATCGTGTGGACATGCATTGTGATGAATCCGACGATCCTTTGTCGCGCCATATCGAAACATTGGCCTATCACAGTCATCGGCTGGGTATGCAAGGCAGAGTGACTGGCTCCCACTTAACCTCGATGCATTCCATGGATAACTACTATGTCAGCAAGTTGCTGCCGTTGATACGCGAGGCCGGTGTCGCAGCGATTGCTAATCCGCTCATTAATATCACCCTGCAAGGTCGTCACGACGCGTATCCAAAAAGACGTGGCATGACGCGGGTGCCAGAAATGTTGGCTGCCGGGATTGATGTCGCATTTGGTCAGGATTGCGCGATGGACCCGTGGTATAGCCTGGGTTCTGGCGACATGTTAGAAGTCGCACACATGGGATTGCATGTAGCGCAGATGACCGGGCAAGAGGCAATGCGCGCGTGCTACCGCGCCGTCACAGAGACGCCAGCCACCATCTTGGGTTTAGAAGGCTACGGTATCCAAGTCGGATGTCATGCTGATCTCGTGATACTTGACGCCGCCAATACGATAGAAGCAATACGCCTGCGTGCCGCCAGATTAACCGTCATACGACGCGGCAAAGTCATCAGCCAGATGCCTGCTGCCAAAGCCAGTTTGCAACTTGACGGCCGGCCATCACAGATTAATTTCAGGTTGTCTTAAGACACCTGTTTTTTTTTTCTAAATATATACTCCCTGTATGTATATATTAAGTGTCCATGTATTATTTGGTTAATAGGACATTTTTTAAATAAATTATGAGGAGTATATTAATTCTGTATATCTATGTGTGTGCCTGTCTCTGTCTCTGTATCTTTGTGTGAAGCCCTGTTTTAGCACACGAAAATCTTCCCGGTTAATGACAGCGTGACAGCGTGCAGATTTCAGCTTTGAACTTCACGGCCTTGCGCAAGTCATACTCATTGCATCACATTTGCCCTTGGCATACAGTGACTACCGTATTTCCTATTGATCAAAAAGAGGACTCCTATGCGACCACCACTCTCCGCGACACTGCTTCTGTTGACGCTAATTGGCAGCACCAACCTTAGCGCCAACGCACAGACAGAAGAACAGCGCAGCACGCTTAACGATCAGCAAGAAGTTGCCGTCACGATTTATAACAATAATCTGGCCTTAATTAAAGATCAGCGCAAAATTCAACTCAAGAGTGGTGTCTCTTCGCTCGCCTTCCGTGATGTCAGTGCCAATATGCGGCCAGAAACCGCTTTGCTGCGCAGCATTACCTCGCCAGGCAGCTTGTCGGTGCAAGAGCAGAATTTTGATTTTGATTTGCTGACGCCGCAAAAATTATTAGAGAAATATGTCGGACGTAATGTCACTGTGATCCGCACCAATACCGCGACCGGTGCCGAAACGACAGAGTCCGCTTTGGTTCTCTCCGCGAAAAATGGCGTCGTACTCAAAATTGGTGACCGGATAGAAACCGGTGTGCCGGGCCGTATTGTGTATAACGATGTGCCGTCTAATCTGCGCGACCGGCCAACTCTGGTCATGGCATTGGATAACAAAGGTGCGCAGCAACAAGCAGTAGAGTTAAGTTATCTTACGAGTGGACTGGCATGGAAAGCAGACTATGTGGTTGAACTCAATCCGGCGGAAGATAAGCTGGACATTTCTGGCTGGGTCACACTGACCAATACCAGCGGTGCCTCCTATCGCAACGCTAAATTGCAACTGGTCGCTGGCGATGTGCATCAGGTTCCAGATCAATCTCCTAGAGTACAAATTACTGGCAATGCAGTTGCTGCCGCGCCGTTGATGAGGAAGGCGATGGTAGAGGAATCTCTGTTTGAATATCATCTCTACACCTTAGACCACCCGACGACCATTGCCGAAAATCAAACCAAGCAAGTCGCTCTGTTATCCGGCAGTGCCGTGCCAGCGCGCAAAGAGTTGTTGCTGAGCGGCAGCGATTATTATTACCAAAGCAGTTACGGTGATATTGGTCAAAAAATCAAAGTCGCCGCTTTTGTCGAGTTTGATAATAAAGAGAGTTCGCATCTCGGCATGCCAATTCCTAAAGGCACGATTCGCGTCTACAAAAAAGACAGCTCAGGTAATACCCAGTTCATCGGCGAAGACAATATTGATCACACGCCGAAAAACGAAAAAGTCCGCATTAAATTGGGTGATTCCTTCGACGTCACTGCGGATAAAAAGCAGACTGACTTCAAGAAAATTTCTGGAACTGGTAAATACAATTCCAACTTCGAGAGTGCGTTTGAAATTGTATTGAAAAATGCCAAAAAAGAAGCAGTCGTTGTTACCGTTCAAGAGCCGATGCCGGGCGATTGGAAAATCATGAGCGAGAGTCATCCTCACTCCAAAGATGCTAGCAATACCGCAGTCTGGAAAATCAGTGTGCCGGCAGAAGGTAGCACCAAGTTGGTCTATCGTGCCCAGGTTCGCTATTAAGCCGTCACATCCGTGTTCGTCGTGCATTGGTTGCGTTGAAAGGCAAGATTGACGCTGTAGCCCGATGATGATTTCGGGCTGCAGCGACGAAGACCGTTCCGATCAAAAAAATATACTCTACGTGAGTATATTTTTTTGCCCAGAGAATAATTGGACGATCGCCCCTATTTTACTTAATTAAGGGGGGAGTATCGACATTTAGGGCGATTTGATTGCTCGTTCCTGTTCGCGTACTCATCCCACATCTCTCTTCCCGTCGTGGAAGATTTTCTACATTCCTAGAACCTATACAAAATTGTCATGGTAACGTGTAACAACGACGACATTACTTCAGTACGGCAATGTGCTGCAACGCAGTTGGCGCGATTGTCGTAAATCCGAATTCATTTAGCTCGCATCAATACGAATGAATTCGATACGTTCGCGTGCGACTTTGACGGCAGCATTTTTTTTGCTCCGTTATTCATCAATTGAGTGGTTGACAAAAGCCAGCTACAGATCAACACTGAATTGTCCAACCCTCTTCCAACATGTTTATTTCCAAGACCGAAAGGTGATGCTGTCATCTGAATTTTTTTGATTGCATTCTACCAACTGCGTTCATTCTGATCTGGCAACAACCAATAGATTTAAGCCAGTTTTTCATGGATTGCGATTGATTTTTCATGCGGTTTCATAGCGATCGTTTAACCATGATACGACCTCGTCCTTATCGTGCCGGTGACCCACTTAGCGTCCTTGTGGTGGACGATGATTATTTTATGCAGCGCATGGCGATCATGGTGCTCGATAGCTTGGGGCACTCTGGCGTCGTGGTTGATGACGGACAAAAAGCACTGAGCTGTCTGGCGAAGAGACAGTTTGATCTGGTGCTCATGGATGTCATGATGCCGGTGATGGATGGCTTGCAGGCACTCGCGGCGATCCGTGCAGCAGAACAACAGTTTGGCACCAGGCAAGCAATTATTATGGTGACAAGTCATGCAGAGCCTAGAGACAAGATTCGCCTGCAGAAAGCAGGGGCGGATGGCTATGTCAGCAAGCCTATAGATGTAGAGCAGTTGTGCTCAGAACTACAGCGGGTCATGCTAAAAATTTAAGCATATCTTTGACTATGTTTTGCAATCTTTTTTGGTAATGCCGCTTAATATTTTGCTCTAAGGAAATTTTTTCTAATCGTCGCGGTTCAAGTTACAGCGCCCAGAACTACATTAATAAACGGAGTCAACCATGACGAAAGTTGTAAGAGCCAGTCCCGAGATGCAGAAATTTCTCGCCGCACCAGACAGCGAACCAGTTTCCGGAAGTGCATTTGATGTACACGGATTCTGGACACTGGGTGTAGTGCTGATGCGCAATCTGCGATTTAAAGCGAAAGCGCTACTCATTTGTTTGATGTTTCTGGTGCCAATGATCGTACTGGGCTGGGTTTATTATTCCAGCACCATGGAGAGTATTCAGTTTTCCGCCAAAGAACGTCTGGGCGTGGAATACAACCGCGAGATATTTCCCGTCTTAGAGCTTGCTCAGCAGCTACGTCGCGACGCGACCAATGCCGCCATCTCCGGCACTGCGCCAACCACGATGGCCGACGTGAAAGACAAACTGCAAGCAGCACAAACCAAATTAGCGGAAGTTGAAAAACGGTTGGGTGGCGATCTGGATACAGCCAAGGCCTATGCTGACGTACAGACCGCATTTGCACAAGCCAATGCGGCGACGGCGACAGATGCTGTTTTTAAAGCCCATACGGCGCATGTGGATTCGCTGATTGCTTTGTTGAACTTAGTGACAGACAACTCCAATCTGACGCTCGATCCTGACATTGCCAGTTTCTACGTGATGGATGCGGCGTTTGCCCGAGTCCCCGATATTATTGAGTCCTCTGCAAAACTGCGAGGCCTGGGTCTGGCAGTCTTAAAAGTAGGCAGCATTACTCCCGCGCAGCAAAAGACCTTGAGTGAGCTGATTCCGATTGCAGAATTTCAATCGAATAATATGCGCACTGGGCTTGCCAAGGCGTTCGTTGCGGATAAAACTTTGTCTGATAAATTGAATGTTGCGCCGACCTTGGATGCCACTACCGCATTCTTCGCACTGGCGCGAAAAAGCGTGATCGATAGCCAGGACTATGCGCCTGAAGTGCAAGCCACGTATCTTGATGCTGCCAATAAGACCGTTCATGGGCAGTATGAGCTGGTGCAACGCCTGATGAATGAGCTGGACGGTTTGCTAGCGACGCGCGTATCAGGAATGAAGTCGACTCTTTACATAGTCTCTGCCATTTTATGCGTCGGTATCTTGCTCGCATTTTATTTCTTCTATACGTTTTATTTGGTCACCAGTGGGGGCTTACGCTTGATCAGTAAGCATCTGCAAGAAATGGCTGACGGTGATTTACGTCGCGCGCCAGCCAAACCTTGGGGTAAAGATGAACCGGCGCAAGTGATCGGCGATCTGCGTCATGCCTATGATTCTTTGCATGGACTAATTCGCACGGTTCGGCATTCTGCCCGCTCATTGCATGCCACCAGCGCCGAGATTGCCTCAGCAAGTTTTGATCTCTCGTCCAGAACAGAATCTGCTGCCGCGTCATTGGAGGAACAATCAGCGGCCATGGAAGAGATCGGTTCGACCGTTGATAACACAGCAGAACTGGCCAGCCTTGCTGCCAAATTTGCCGCCGATAATGCCAAGGTTGCAGAAGCTGGTGGTAAGGTGATCGCAACCGTAGTTACGACGATGCAAGAGATCTACACTTCGTCTTCCAAGATCAATGACATCATCGGCGTCATCAACGGCATCGCTTTTCAGACGAATATTCTGGCGCTGAACGCGGCGGTAGAAGCCGCCAGAGCAGGTGAGGCCGGACGTGGCTTTGCGGTCGTTGCCAGCGAGGTTCGCAATCTGGCACAGCGCAGCGCCGCCGCCGCGACCGAGATCAAAACATTGATCTCCAATAGCGTGGATCAAATTGCCAGCGGTACCAAAGTGGTTGAGCAAGCGGGCACCACAATGACCACGATGGTGACCAATGCCAAACAAATTAATGTCTATCTCAGCGATATTTCTTCTGCCTCCCGTGAGCAAGCTCTGGGCGTGACGCAGGTAGCGGCAGCGGTGCATGCCTTAGACGAGGATACGCAACAAAATGCAGCGCTGGTAGAGCAAACGACAGCCGCATCTGGCGCATTGACTCAACAGGCGGAGACATTGCAACATGAGATTGCTAATTTTAAGGTTGCTTAAGCCACATTGAAAATGATGCATAAAGAATGAAAAGCCAGGCAACGAATGCGTGCCTGGCTTTTTTCTTGGGGTTCATTCGAGGTATGCAAATAGGCTCAAGTGCAGCTCGGGACAGTACTGGGCAGACGCAGTGAGACCATTTGACTTTGATTTTTCTAAAAACACACATCGACAAAATATTTTGTAAAGCAAGCTTGACATCTGCTTTTTTGAGATCTAATATGTAAAACATGCTTTACATCAAAAAGAGATGTAAAAAAGTTAAGCAGCGGCAAATATGACCAATCGCTGCTTATTTTTTACCGGTGTATGTCAAGTTTCCTTGACTGGATAATCAAAGATGTAAGCAGGTATGAATCGGTAACAAAAGTAGTAAAAACGGAATTACAGTTTAGAGCAACATCGCAGTAAGAAATAAGGTCAGCAAGGTGAACATTCACCCTGCTTTCTTTAACGATATCTGTGTCAAGTAGGCTTTACATTAATCGGGGAGATCAATATGAACGAAGCAACATATTCAAAACGAGACAAGGAAATCGCAAAGAAATACCGCAAGGAATTAAGTCTGTCTTTCGTGCTGTACGTGATTGTTTTACTCGTTTCAATCACTTATGCAAAACCGATGGCGGACAGTCTGCTCCGCACTTTGATTGTCATGACGCCAGTGATTCCTGCGTTTGGGGCACTCTGGGCGATTGTACGTAATTTCAAGCGGATGGATGATTATGTTCGCGTCTGGTTGCTTGAAGTGGTGGCGATCTCCGGTGCAATCACAGCGTTCTTTAGCTTCAGTTACGGGTTCCTGGAGGGTATTGGTTTTCCTAAGTTGAGCGGATTTGTTACCTACGGCATTTTTATGGGGAGCTGGTGTCTGATTATTGGAATCCGCAAAATTCTGGAGCGTGAAAAATGAAAAACATCGTCAAAGAATTACGCACGCAGAGAGACTTGAGTCAGGCTGCACTAGCTGATTTATTGGACGTATCGAGACAGACAGTGAACGCCATCGAAACCGGACGCTACGATCCCAGCTTGCCACTGGCTTTTACGATCAGTAAATTATTTGGACAGCCGATTGAAAAAATTTTCTTCGTTGACTAAGTTTACGAAGGACTTCAAGCAGAGACAAATTCGATTGATTTAAATAGGTAGTCCGCGCCACACATAAGTAACAACTTATTTTTGATAGGAGAATTACCATGAACTTGCCATCATTTTGCAGAAATAAAGCATCTTATATAGCGATCATCGTCGCAATCGTGACGGCCATCTCGTCCAGTAATAGTAAAGCTGCTGAGGTACCAAGTGCCTCTATAAACAAGGCGACGCCGATGATGGCGACGGGCTTTCACCACCTTAGTATTCATTTGAATAGTTTCTCGACATGAATGAAAAAGGGGCGTCTGTATTGACGCCTCTTTTGGACACTACTCAGACTGTGGTAGAGCCGATTTATCAATCTAGGATCGCTTTTGGACGGTCCGTACAGTGGCATCTGTACGGATTGTTGTGAACGGGATTTAAAACTTAACAGCCCCAGGAATGCAAGCTCGCCGTGGGAGCACTTTTTCCCGGCTTTGCCGTTGAGGACAGTAAAATAATCTTCACGGAGCTATTAGATCCGTCAATTTCAATGATGAAATCGGGGAATCCGTCGCCATCCATATCGGTGATCCCAATGATGCGTGATGCCCAGCCATAATAGCCAAGCGCATATTCAAACTGCTTGCCGTCGTATTCAATAAAGTATGTCGCGCCTTCGCCATACGGCGCGCCGTTTTTTCCCTTTAGTCCATTTTGAACCCGCATGCCAAAAGCGACATCGTCGAGTTTTAAACGATATTGATAGTCAAGCTCCGGGTTAAGAGTATGACCGCCGTTTTTAAATACGTATAAAGGATGTTTGCCTTCTTTGATCGGCGAATCCGGTACACGCAGGTGCAAGATATCATCAGTTTCTTGCTCCACCAGATTTAGCGATGAGCTCGCCTCTGGCGCATTTTCTTCTGGAATCTGACTAATAATTTTTTTTAGCCATTCTGATTTTTATCATGCGGAGATTGCGATTCAACCAATAAGTCATTTTCTTTAATGACTAGGCTATACCACCGGTCTTTAGGCCATTTGGCAGGAGCCAGATGCTCAAATGGTTTTGGTACACCATAACTGCCCATCGCTTGACCCCACTCGCCAGATTTGAGTAGGACGCCGGGTTCTTTGTCCGCTGCCTGGCAGACCGATGTTAGTAGGATTGCCGCGAGCAAGGCCATCGAAGACGGAATGGTTTTCATCATGAGAGTACGTGTTAAATCGACGATCAGAAATTAACTCAAGCGGCACATCGTGGGATATGACGCATCATTGAAGCACTATCTCACTGCTATCGTTTATCTAAAAAACCCCAGACAACGCCAATAACTAATCCGCCAGTGTGTGCCCAGTTCGCAATCGGACCAAGTAATCCAATCCAGCAAAGGGCAAACCAGCCCAACATCATCACGATCGTTTGTTGCGTCAAAATAATCCCAAAGCGTGGGTTAGTCCGACCTTGCATTCAGATGTACCCAAATAAGCCATACAACACGCCCGACATCCCGCCAAAGAACGGTGATTGAGTCAGCAAGAACTGCACGAGATTCGACCCGATTCCCAGCACCACAAGAAAGAGCAGATAAAACCCGCTACTCCGTCGAGACTCGATCAATCTTCCCAGATCCCACATTGCTAACATATTAAATAGCAGATGCATCCAGCCAAAATGAATAAAGATCGGAGTGATCAGGCGCCAGACTTCACCCTGCAAGATACTATTAATACCATCACTGCCCGGGGCGGCGATCCATAGCGGAGACAACACCGCACGAGATGCACCCAGTCGCGACAGCAAAGCAACCAGCAGACTTATCGCGATCAACGTATTGGATACGTTGAGATATTTTCTTAATGCATACATAAAATTGTTTGTTACTCCTCGTCGTTAAATTCATCTGCCAGATTTTTCCAGCCATGACGCGCGGCAAATGCACAGAATTCTTCCGGCGCTTCCAGTGCGATCACAGTTCTTTCTTGCAGACCCAAATCGCCATGACCAAAATCAGGGCCGACATAACCTAGCTCACGCAACTTAGCCATGATCTGGCTGAGCAGCGCTTTATCGTTATAGAGACCGTTTTCTATCGGTGCAGCAAAGTCGATGTAGACATCGATGATGCCGTAGCCTTCATCAAAAATACGAATTGCTTTGATCTCGTGATTGGTGCCGCTGGAGTCCGTGGCTTTGAACGAACCACTTAAATGGATGTCTGTATCAGTTGTCATTTTGGGGATTGAATTTGATTTGATTGATGAGGGAAGTATCTGTTAAACAAGATTACGTTTAACAATTTTCTGTTCCATATTGCTTTTAATTTTTTGATATTAACTTATTAGCCATCGCAAACATAAAATTCATCGATATCGAGTAAGCGCCACTCACCAGCTATATTGCTAAAGTACATTCTAAACCCAGGTTCTGGCTTGTTGGTATCAGACATAATGACGTAATGCCAGGCCTCCCAAATGGCGAAATCAGGAATGCCATCTTGATCGATGTCGATGGTGTGTAGTGCACCGCGTGTAAATTGCTCATGCTTTTGTATTTTGCTTGCTACGTATTGCAAATCTTGTGCGGGCAGATTAGTAATTTTTACTTTGCCTGACGGAATAGGATCACGTGTGAAAAAATTTAGAATAGCTTCAGGTTGAAGGTGCTTTTCAGAGATACTCAGAATCGGGAAATTTTGTGTTTTATCTCCACTAAAACGAAAACCATCATTACAGTTCCCGCTCCAAAAAGACCGTTGTTCTATTGTGGCTATAGACACAAGTTTGCCATCGCTATAAATTGTATTTTTCCCGATTTTTTTTTGCAGAGCAATATCGACATTCCCGATATCCCACCAACCCGCTAGTTGTATACCGGCAGCTTCCGATTTCCTCCAAAACGGCACACCACGATATCGTAAAAAATAAGGAACTTGGAAGTGTGCGCTGAGCTCTTCTGCCTCGGCTTGAGGGCGCAATAGCTGCTTAGTATTTTTGAAATACGATGTTTTAATTTCTGGCAGATTTATTTGCTTTACCATTTTTAAAGCGCCAGGATAAAAGAGACGATTATTAATTGCAGAGGCGTATTTTAAAGTCTTATCCGACGCCGTGGCATCAGCATCTGCAAGCGCTTTTAACTCTTTCCACGAGCCGAGTTTATTCTTGTGTAATTTCTGCGGTTCGACAACTCCCTTTTCCATCACTTGTTTCATAGCTTCAAACTCAGGAATAGCAAAGCGACGTAATGACGGACGTTTTTCCCAAACAAAATTCTGATCTACATTTTCTAAAGACTTTTCTTTTTCACTAAGCATAGTATTGTTAAAAAACATTCCTGCGTTGCGTAATCGCAAAAAACTAGGCTGCAACCAAAACGCTTGCGTAGCTGAATAGCGCGGGTTTTCAATGAGTCGAGAAGCAGATGAGGGCACGTTCGTCAAATACAGCTCACCTATATCGTCAATCTGTAGCGCTTGGTCTCCCAGTAAATTGCATACGATAAAGCCATGTTGATCTTTCGCCCAGTGTATTGGGCAGAATTCATTGCCCCAGGTATTATGATTTTGTGTAACTTCCATTTGCACCAGCGTATTCGCCGGTAGATGGGAAATCACTGTCGTATCCGCACTAGAACCTGAGTGCACATTTACCCATGATCCATGTACCCATTTGGTTTGATAATCAATTTGGGCAAGGCAAGGTATAGCTATACCTAGGTATAAGCTTGAAAGAGTCAATAGCAAAAGTGATTTCATAACAATAAGAAATAGGTCGCACTAGTTGTATTACATCTTCTACAGCGGATGGCATAATCGTGTTTTTGAAATTTTATAGTTGTTAGGCTGGTAAGGCGCAGTCCAACCTAGGCTATCAAACGCTAAACCAAACTCAAATTAAAACTAAAACCAAAACCAAACCTAAAACAAGAAATACCGCTGCGCCATTGGCAAAATTTTTGCCGGTTCGCAGACCAACAATTCTCCATTGGCACGGACTTCATAAGTTTCTGAATCGACTTCCATTTTGGGTGTTAAGCCATTGTGGATCATGTCTTTTTTGCGGATATTGCGGGTGTTTTTAACCGGAATTAAGGTCTTGTTGAGCTTGAGTTGCTCTGCCAGACCTGCATCAAATCCTGCTTGTGACACAAAGGTGAAGGATTTTTTTAAGCCGCCACCAAACGCACCAAACATCATGCGGTAATGCACCGGTTGTGGTGTCGGGATAGACGCGTTGGGGTCACCCATCTGTGCTGCTGCGATCATGCCACCCTTGACGATCATCGATGGTTTGACGCCAAAGAAGGCGGGTTTCCAGAGTACGATATCGGCGATTTTTCCGACTTCCAGCGAACCAACTACATGCGCAATCCCGTGGGTGATGGCGGGATTGATCGTGTATTTGGCGATATAGCGCTTGGCGCGGAAGTTGTCATTGCGCTCGTTATCTTCTGGCAGAGAACCACGTTGCTGCTTCATCTTGTCGGCGGTTTGCCAGGTACGCATAATGACTTCGCCAACACGCCCCATGGCTTGCGAGTCGGATGACATCATAGAGATCGCGCCGATATCATGCAAAATGTCCTCAGCGGCAATGGTCTCGCGCCGGATGCGAGATTCGGCGAAGGCGATATCTTCTGCAATTGCAGGGTCGAGATGATGGCAGACCATCAGCATATCTAAATGTTCGTCCAGCGTGTTGACCGTGTAAGGACGCGTCGGGTTGGTGGAGGAGGGGAGCACGTTGCTTTCTCCCACTGCTGCAATGATGTCGGGCGCGTGACCACCGCCTGCACCCTCTGTGTGAAAGGTGTGAATAGTCCGGTCTTTAAACGCCGCCAGCGTGTGTTCCAAAAAGCCACCTTCATTCAAAGTGTCGCTATGGATCGCTACTTGTACATCCATGCGGTCTGCCACGCTCAGACAGTTATCGATTGCCGCGGGCGTAGTTCCCCAGTCTTCATGTAACTTCAGACCGATTGCACCTGCCAGGATTTGTTCTTCCAGAGGCAAGGGGAGGCTGACATTACCTTTCCCCAAAAAACCGAGGTTCATCGGGAAGGCATCTGCTGCCATCAGCATCGAATGTAAATGCCACGGTCCTGGCGTACAGGTTGTAGCTGCGGTGCCGACTGCTGGGCCAGTACCGCCGCCCAGCATCGTGGTCACGCCGCTCATCAATGCTTCTTCAATTTGTTGCGGACAAATGAAATGGATATGCGAATCGATTCCGCCTGCGGTGACGATCATACCTTCGCCCGCAATGATTTCAGTCGCACCACCGATGGCCATATCAACACCAGACTGGATATCCGGATTGCCTGCTTTACCGATCTTGGCGATCAGGCCGTTTTTTAAACCGATGTCCGCTTTGACGATACCCCAGTGATCCAGAATCACTGCGTTGGTGATGACGGTGTCCATGACCTCTGCATGCGGGCGCTGCGATTGCCCCATGCCGTCGCGGATCACTTTGCCGCCGCCAAATTTGACTTCCTCACCATAGATGGCGAAGTCTTTTTCGATTTCAATAAACAGACCGGTATCTGCCAGGCGTATACGGTCGCCAGTCGTGGGGCCAAACATTTCTGCATAGGCTTGTCTGGAAATTTTCATAATGCCCCCATCACTTTACCGTTGAAGCCATACACCTTGCGGTCCCCCGCCAGCGCGACCAGTTCAACAGTGCGTTGCTGACCTGGTTCAAACCGGACTGCAGTACCTGCGGCAATGTTCAGTCGCATACCGTAAGCCGTCTGACGTTCAAACTGCAACGCTGGATTGGTTTCAAAAAAATGAAAATGGGAGCCGACCTGTATCGGCCTGTCACCGCTGTTCGAAACGACCAGCGTGGCAGTTGCCCGTCCGACGTTGAGTTCGATCTCGCCGGGTTCTATCAGCATTTCGCCTGGGTTCATGTCGGGCTCCTATGGAATTGGGTGATGCACGGTAACCAGTTTGGTACCGTCAGGGAAGGTCGCTTCTACCTGAATATCGGGGATCATCTCGGGGATGCCGTCCATGACGTCGGCTCGGGTCAGGATTTGCGTGCCATAAGACATCAGTTGCGCAACGGTTTTTCCATCGCGCGCACCTTCCATGATGGCGGCAGTGATCAGTGCAACAGCCTCTGGATAATTAAGTTTGAGGCCGCGTGCCTGGCGACGTTCTGCTAACAATGCAGCGGTAAAGATGAGCAGCTTATCTTTTTCGCGGGGAGTGAGATCCATGTATTTTCCTTTCGGTTGCTGCTTGAGTAGTTCGCGCTAATTTTTTAGCGAATTCTCTATTGATTTTTCATGTGTTCCAGATACGCGGCACGATGGCGTCTTCTTGCATCAGAGAAGGGCGTAAATGTTGCCAGACCATGGTCATCCATTGTTTGGCAGTTTCACTCGAATTGCCGAGGTAGCGTGCCACCAATAAAGATTTTAATTGTGACACGCCACATTGTGCACCTGCTTCGGTTTGTTGCAACCACTGGTGAGTTTGATCCCGCATTGCTTGCAATCCTGCCGCATGAAGAGGTACCGGGCTGGCTATCACTGTGGCGCAGACGGTGTTGCCTGATAAGCCCATTCGGCTGGACATCGCTGCGCTACCGCCTCGTATGCTGCCTTGTTCATTCCAGATCAGTTTGCCTGCGCGTTCTATCCGAGTGTGTTGTTTTATTTTTCCGCTACGATAGCTTTCGCCCGATGCGGTGCGGCCAAAGCACAGGATGTCGCTACCGATATAGCAGGCGTCTTGCGCCAGTTGAATTGTCTGATGCAAATCGACTTGTGCGTCGTCAAAAAATATCGTCTCTTGTGGCAACCATTCTAGCTTGCTACCTGCCTCTGCCAACAAATGAATATGCTGCTGCGATGTGTAGCCGTTGCTGCGATACCATTTTGCCGCACCGGGTGTGGTAATGAGCGCGTGGCTGGCTGTCCCCAGTTTTGCCGTAATGCTTAGCTCATCGCCACCCACAACGCCGCCGGGCGGATGGATGATGATGGCGTGGCAAATTTTTTGGCCTTCGGGATACAGGGGCTTTTGTACTCGCAATGGACCGGTATGGTCGCGCTCGGTCAGTCGGGTAACGCCTTGATCATCACTAAAAGCAATTTGCAATTTGGCTTGCCAATGTTGCTTTTTAGCAGGGGCATGATCGTGAATAATGGAGGGAGATATGTCAGTAAGTATCATGCCTTTACTATACCGCTAAGTGCCGCTTGACATCATCCCCATCCATTAAATTTTTATCACCAGAGGCGACTACTTCGCCACGATTTAAAATCACAAAATGATCGGCCAGTTCGCGGGCAAAATCAAAATATTGCTCACATAATAAAATCCCGATATCGCCACGTTCGCGAAGCAGGCGGATGACGCGGCCGATGTCTTTGATGATGGAGGGTTGAATGCCTTCGGTCGGTTCGTCCAGAATGATCAATTTTGGTTCTGCTAGCAAGGCCCGCGCTATCGCTAACTGTTGTTGTTGGCCGCCCGATAAATCACCACCACGACGTTGCAGCATTTCTTTTAAAACGGGGAAAAGCTCGTAGACCTCACCTTTGATCATCGATGCTTTTTTACTCGATAGTGTTGCCATGCCCATCAATAAATTTTCTTCGACGGTGAGCCGGGCAAAGATTTCACGGCCTTGCGGCACGTAGGCGATGCCTAGTTTTGCCCTTTCGTGCGGAGATAATTTACTGATATTTTTGCCGTCCAGTTTTACGCTGCCTTGGGACAATGGAAGTACACCCATCAGACATTTTAATAGCGTCGTTTTACCAACCCCATTGCGTCCGAGTAGCGACAAACATTCCCCTTTTTTGACGCTGAGAGAAATGCCCCGCAAGGTATGGGATGAGCCATAGTGTTGATGTACTTGTTCGACTTGTAGCATGTCTGATTCCGGTATTAATACACTTGAAATTGAGCGGATATATAGGGCCTTAGACTTAACGTCCCAAGTACACTTCAATCACTTTTTCGTCCGCCTGTACTTGTTGCATGGTTCCCTGCGCCAGTACCGATCCCTCGTGCAGTACGGTGACTTTGCCTTGTTGTGCAATCTCAGTGACGAAGCCCATATCGTGTTCGACCACCATAATTGAATGCTTACCACGTAACTCGTTTAGCAGCTCCGCGGTGCGGGCTGTTTCAGCGTCAGACATCCCAGCGACGGGTTCATCGAGCAGAATCAATTGTGGCTCTTGAATCAATAGCATGCCGATTTCTAGCCATTGTTTTTGGCCGTGAGACAGCAGGCCTGCCAGTCTGTTTTCTTGTCCGTTCAGGCGTATCAATTGCAAGATGCTGTCAATCTTGTCGCGCTGCTCGCTATTTAATTTAGCGAATAGCGTGGTCTTGACCCGCTTGTCCATCTTCATCGCTAGTTCCAGATTGTCGAAGACGGTGTGTTGCTCAAAAACGGTGGGGCGCTGAAATTTACGACCGATACCCGCATGGGCGATTTCGACCTCAGTCATTTTGGTCAGATCCATCGTCTGACCAAAAAAAACTTTGCCTGATGTCGGTTTGGTTTTTCCTGTGATGATATCCATCATCGTAGTTTTTCCCGCGCCATTGGGGCCGATAATGCAGCGTAATTCACCGACTGAAATATCGAGATTGAGATTGTTGATTGCCTTAAAGCCGTCAAACGATACGGTGATATCTTCCAGATACAATATTGCACCATGGCTGGTATCAACCTGATTAGATTTAACACGTCCGAATGATGCGGCAGCGTCACCAGTTGCACCATCATAAGTTTGGCCTGGCTGCAGCACACTACTACGCTCGCTCATGCTGCCTCCTTATGATGATTCAATTTAGTGCGTACCTGTTTTGCTAAACCTAAGATTCCTTGTTGCATAAACAGAGTGACAAGAATAAAGATGAGTCCCAGTGCAAATAGCCATAGGTCGGGGAAGGCACCGGTGAACCAGCTCTTTAAGCCATTCACTGTGAAGGCGCCAATGATCGGTCCCAGCAACGTTCCCCGTCCTCCGACGGCGGCCCAGATCACCATTTCTATTGAATTGCCAGGAGACATTTCGGATGGATTGATGATGCCCACCTGCGGTACATATAAGGCCCCGGCAATGCCGCACAACACGGCTGATAAGGTCCAGACAAACAGTTTGAACCACAACGGGTTATAACCTATAAACATTAGACGGGATTCTGAATCTCTTACCGCCTGAAGCACACGACCCAATTTCGAGGTCACGATCCAGCGACATAACATCAGTGCCCCAAACAACGCGGCCAACGTAATCAGGTATAAAGCAGCCTTGGTACCTGGCGCAGTGACGTTAAAACCGAGAATGCGTTTGAAATCGGTGAAGCCATTGTTGCCACCAAACCCGGTGTTATTGCGGAAGAACAGCAGCATAAAAGCAAAGGTCATGGCTTGGGTAATGATGGAGAAATACACTCCCTTTATTCGTGACCGGAAAGCAAAAAAACCAAACACAAATGCCAACGTTCCCGGCACCAGAACCACCAATGCCATGCAATACCAAAAATTGTCGGTCATCGACCAGTACCACGGGTAGGTCTTCCAGTCTAGAAACACCATAAAGTCTGGCAAGTTACTTTGATAGACACCGTCACGACCAATCGCTCGCATCAGATACATGCCGTGCGCATATCCGCCCAATGCAAAAAAGACGCCGTGCCCCAGCGATAAAATACCGGTGTACCCCCAGACCAGATCCAGAGCCAACGCTGCCATTGCGTAGCACATGAACTTACCAACGAGAGTGATGGTAAAGCTCGAAATATGTAGAGGATGACTCGCAGGAAAACTTAAATTAAGTATTGGTAACAAGGCAGCGATGATGACGCATACGATGATGCCGACCCAGGCTGGACGTGAGAAGAAAGAGGGGGTGTGATAGCTCATTGTTGGGGCGCTGATCATTCGACACTCCTACCTTTCAGCGCGAATAAGCCTTGTGGCCGGCGTTGGATGAAAACAATGATGAATACGAGTATGACGATTTTTGCCATCACAGCTCCGGCAAAAGGTTCTAAAAACTTATTCACTTCGCCCAAGCCAATGGCCGCAATGACGGTACCTGCCAGTTGGCCAACGCCGCCAAGCACCACCACCATAAATGAATCTACGATATAGCTTTGGCCTAAGTCTGGGCCAACATTGCCCAATTGCGACAAGGCGACACCTCCGAGACCAGCAATGCCGGAGCCCAATCCAAAAGTCAGCATATCAATTTTGCCGGTTGCGACACCCACACAATCTGCCATACGTCGATTTTGGGTTACAGCCCTAACGAATAAACCCATTCTGGTTTTATTTAAAATCAGCCAGACCGCAAATACCAAAATGAAGGCGAAGGCAATGATGAATATCCGGTTGTAGGATAAGACCAGCGATCCTAATACCGTCACGCCGCCAGACATCCAGGACGGATTGGCGACTTCGACATTTTGTGCACCAAAAATGGTGCGTACTGTTTGCATCAGCATCAGACTAATGCCCCAGGTGCAGAGCAAAGTTTCTAATGGGCGACCGTATAACCAACGGATGACGGTACGCTCTAAAAATATCCCCACGGCACCTGCGACAATAAAAGCGGCAGGTAGTGCGATGATCAGATAGGCGTCTAGCGCACCAGGGATGAATTTGCGAAATAGCATTTGCACTACGTAAGTAGTATAAGCACCGATCATCAATAACTCGCCATGCGCCATATTGATGATTCCCATTAAACCAAAGGTAATCGCCAATCCCAGCGCTGTTAGCAGCAAGACGCTGCCTAACGATACGCCATAGAACAAATTGCCGATAAATTCGGTACGTGCCAGCCGGGAGTCAATGGCTTTGAGCGTTGCACGGACCTCTGTCCGGATGCTGGCGTCGGCTTCGATAAAGCTCCCATCGAGATTCTTATCCAGCATCTTTTGCAACAGCGGATTGAGTTTGGCATTGCTGCTGCCAACTAAGGAAGTGACAGCCGCTTTGCGCTGCGCTGCATCTGGGGATTGCAGATTAGCAGTGGCAATCACCAGTTGTAAAAGTGATTTCACCTCGGGGTCTGATTCTTTTGCATAGGCTTTGCTGATCAATGGTAGTTGCTCCAGACTGGCGTCGGTTTGCAAGGTGGTGGCAGCTGCCAGACGCACAGATTTGTCCGTGGAAAATAACTTTAGGGCTGAGAGAGCATTATCGATAGCGCCGCGCAAGCGATTGTTGATACTGATCACATCGCTACCGTCGGGCAACTTGCTAGATTTCTCGGTGGCGGGATTGTAGGCATTGTCGCCATCGACGATTAAAACTAAGCCATCGGTTGTGGTGTATAGCGATTCGCTTTTTAGCGCATTTAAGACTTTGCTGCTATCGTCATTTGCCAGTGCTGCTATCTCTGTGACTGCAGCGATGCGGGCGTCCGGATCGTCGCTAGTTAAGCCTTGTAAAAGTTTGGCGTCAATCGCAGCCTGCGCCGTGCAACTCATACAAAACAGGACAGTCAAAATACTGAATTTGAATATTTTCATAGGATATTTTGAGGTCGATTTTGCCTACTACAAAACTTCCAGAGACATATGATGTGATCTGAAGGTACAAAAGTGCAAAAGGGGATTTGTAGAAGTTACCAAAGAAGAATGTCCATTATTTGTGAGGCTCCCAGGCCAATTATGGTCTGGGAGCCCAATAATCATTGGACGTTGAAAAATTGGTAGCTTCTAAAAACCTTTTAATTAAGAACCCGACACAATAATTAAAAAAGACTTAAAACGATGCACGTCATTCCTGCGTGCTTTTAGCAGGAATCCAGAGACGTACGTGAATCACAACACGTCTCTGAGTTCTGCCTAGCAGGAGCGACGGACAAGCAGATAGTTTTTTTGAAGCCCCGCTATCACTATCGCGCTATTACATTTTTTGCTTTGCCTCATTACCAGGGATGTACGGACTCCAAGGTTGTGCGCGAATGGTTTCTTTCGTTTTATAAACGACATTGAACTGACCATCCGCTTTGATTTCACCAATCATCACTGGCTTATGCAAGTGGTGATTGGTTGCATCCATGCTTAAGACAAAGCCGGACGGTGCTTTAAAGGTTTGTCCGCCCATGGCTGCAATTACTTTGTCGGTGTCGGTGGATTTGGCTTTTTCTACTGCTTGCTTCCACATATAGATACCGACATACGTTGCTTCCATCGGATCGTTGGTCACAGCGGTAGCTGCATTCGGTAATTTTTTGGCGACTGCGTAGTCTTTCCATTTTTTAATGAACTCGGTGTTGACCGGATTTTTTACCGACTCAAAATAATTCCAGGCTGCCAGATGGCCGACTAAGGGCTTGGTATCAACACCGCGTAGTTCTTCCTCGCCGACTGAGAAGGCGACGACTGGGACGTCAGTTGCTTTCAGACCTGCATTACCCAACTCTTTATAAAACGGTACGTTGGAGTCGCCATTGATCGTGGAGATGACGGCTGTTTTGCCACCGGCGGAGAATTTCTTGATATTGGCAACAATCGTCTGATAATCAGAGTGACCAAACGGAGTGTAGGCCTCATCGATGTCAGTATCCTTCACGCCCTTGCTGTGCAAAAAGGACCGCAGGATTTTGTTGGTAGTGCGTGGATAAACATAGTCAGTGCCTAGCAGAACAAAGCGCTTGGCTCCGCCGCCTTCTTTTGACATCAGATATTCCACCGCTGGTATCGCTTGTTGATTTGGAGCGGCACCAGTGTAAAACACGTTTTTCTCTAGTTCTTCACCCTCGTACTGCACAGGGTAGAACAGCAGGCTATTAAGTTCTTTAAATACCGGTAAGACCGATTTGCGGGATACCGATGTCCAGCAACCAAATACGACAGATACCTTATCCTGAGAAATCAGTTGTCGTGCTTTTTCCGCAAACAGTGGCCAGTTGGAAGCAGGATCGACAATCACCGGCTCCAGCTTTTTACCCATCACACCACCTTTAGCATTGATCTCGTCGATTGTCATTAATGCCACGTCTTTGAGGGAAGTCTCGGAAATTGCCATCGTGCCCGACAGCGAATGTAAAATTCCGACTTTAATCGTATCTGCTGCCAATGCCTGTGCCATCCAGGTTGATGCAGTCAAAGCCATAGCGCCGAGTGCGGTCGCTTTTAGTACGGTACGACGTGACATAATTTCTCCTTGGTGTTGAAGTAATAGACGTGTAGTAATGAGCGTAGTTGAGAGCCTGATGACTAATTTATTTGGGTATGTATAAGTGTGTGACTAATTCCTATTTGGTTGAGAGACAATCGCAGCAAAACATCATCGTACTGAGCCACGACATTGCAAATACTTGCTGCGATAATTACTTTGCCATTTTTATGTAGCAGTATCACGGTGACGGACTTCCTAAAAGTAGGAATTATTTGTACGCAATGAAAATAAATAGCAGTTTATGTGCCAGCTTGTGCGCTACGTTCACTACTAGCTACTCAACACCATATAGACCAAAAGCTTGGATTTGTTTGCTACAAATATGTGCAGAGAAATGGTTTAAATCCCTTCTTTCGTGCGTGGTGAGAATATCTACAACAACTGACAGATGTTGGTGCAAGCTTAATTGCTGAAAATACTGAATTGGCAGAGTGAGTGCTTCATCTAGCCTAACCCCAAGCCCCCCAGTCGAATCTAGCCGAATTCGGCCGAATCTTGCTATCATGCAGTTTTTGCCCACCTACCAATCCAAACACTCATGTTCGATTTCCTTTTTAAGCGCAAACCTAAAGCAACATCTTCCTCTGCCAATAGCAATTTAGCCGCCGCTAACGCTGCCAGCCTGGCGAGCGTTGCCAAAGCAGATCAACAGCAACAAATTGTCCAGGCGCGTGCCGCTACCTTGGCTAAGATAGAGAGCCTGGCAAGCAATCCCGGTGCAGAAGACGCAATCGTTAGCTTGTTATTAGCATGTGATTTTGCTGACGGTCGTTTTAAAGCGGCTAATTACGTACACAGCGCAGCCGCGCTGCAAAAAGTACTGAGCGCAATGCGCAATACAGATAAGCGTGTTGCCAAACTGATGCAGGCACGTTTGGATGTGCTGGCGCAAGCAGATCAGCAGCAACAGTTAGCTTTGCGCTGTATCAATCAAGCGCAGCAGTTGGGTTTGCAAGCTAGTTTGATTCCGCAGCAAATTGCTGATCTGGATAAGTTGGTGGCAGGCCTCAAACATTTTCCCGATGCTTTAAAAGCAGAATTTGATGCCCACTACACGATATTGCAAACACGCTTGCAGGCACAGACGACGCTGCAAAGACAGGTGCTGGATCTGGTACAGCATTTGACCATATCCCAAGGGATTGCTGACGACGCCCATGGCGCTCAGTTGGATGTATGGCAGCAAGCCTTTGATTTATGCTTGCAACAGCCAGAAGCTGTGGCTTTACCTAAAAATTTGCTGGCAGACTTCACGTATAAAATGCAGGCCGCACGTGAGCAATGGACGCAACTGCAAAAGCAAAAAGTAGCAGAGGCTAAAACCACCATATCAGCACCAGTGTCAGCACCTGTGGCTACGACGATTGAAGCAAGCACAGAATTTGTCGCTGCTGAAACTTCAGACAGCGTTGAGGTAGCGTCTGCTAATGCAATGCATACTGATCCAACATCGACCGAAAAACCTGGGCAAATTACGATGCCTTCATCAAAGACTAAACCTGTCAAGCTGGTGCAGGTCAGTACGGAGAAAATTTTGGCAGCAATCCAAGATATGGAGGCAGCCTTAGAGCAGGGTAGTGCATTGCTGGCGCAAAAATTGGAGCGTGAGGTGTTGCGAGGCGTTGATCTCAAACACACTGGCTTAAATTCAGAGCAAAAAGAGCGTTTATTCAAAGTCCAGAGCGAGCTTGGACGATTACTGTCATGGGCCAAATGGGGGGGCAGTATCTCCCGCGATGAATTGATCAAAGCGGCAGAAGAATTGCCATCAAAAGAATTGGAACCTGATGATCTGGCAAAAAAAGTGAGCGGCTTACGTGAGCGCTGGAAGTCTTTAGAAGCTAGCACTGGCGGTGCGGCTAGAGAAATCTGGGATCGCTTTGATACCGCCTGCAATCTGGCCTATGCACCGGCTGCTGCTTATTTTCAGCAATTAGCAGAAGAGCGCAAAGTTAATTTGGAAAAGGCTGAACTGCAACTAAGCGAGTGGCGCATTACTGCTGATGCCTTATTGCAGACAATACAGACAGCACCAGATTGGAAAGTCATCTCGCAAACTGCGATGCAGATGAAGCAAACCTGGCAAACATTATCTGCGGTTGATCGCAAAAATAAAGCTCGGGTTGATGGACAATTTTATGCAATTTATCAGTCCTTATCACAGCCCTTGGAGCAGCAAAGAAAAGCGGAAATCGCATCGCGTGAGCAATTAATTGCGCAAGTCTCCGCCCTCGATCCGCAGCAGCGTGAATCGGTTGATCAGTTGCGTGCCTTACAAGTGCGCTGGCAAGAGCAGGCGCAAGCTTTGCCTTTGCGTCGTAAAGATGAGCAAGCATTATGGGAGAAATTCCGCGCAGCCTGCGATGGCTTGTTTGCGCAACGCAAAGCGGTGTCTGACAGTGCAGATGCGGAACGTAAGGCTAATCTACAAGCCAAACAAACTTTGTGTACGAGCTTAGAGCAAGCGCCGTCGGCAGACGCTTTGTCCGAATCAGCAATCAAACAATTATTGCAAGAGGCGGCAAATACCTGGCGCTCAATCGGGTATGTGCCGCGTGGTGAAGAGAATGAAATTGACCGCCGTTATGAGAACGCCGTCGCGCAACTAAAACGACTTTTACAGCAAGCACATGATGAAAAAAGTCAAGCTGGTAAAAAGCTGCTACAAGTGAAGCTTCGTTTGTGTCAGCAGCTAGAGGCAGCTTTTGTAGAGGATACGAGTAAGGCACAAACGCTGATGTCACAACTCTCGGCGGAATGGCAGCAATTATCATCTCAGGCAACACTGACAGCAAAGCCATCAACTAAGTTACCAGGTAAATTAGATTCAGAATTAGATAAGCGGTTTGCGGCGATTAGTCAGGCAGTACAACATAGTGACGCCTCCTATGCCAATCTGCTGCAAAAAAATGCGGACTCGGCAGCACAAAGTATTTTGCAATTAGAGATTTTAAATAGTATTGATAGCCCACCAGAACTGGCGAGAACACGCCTGCAAATTCAAGTAGATGTATTGCAAGCAGCGCTCAGGTCTGGCAATAACGCAGATGCTGCCAAAGAGCAGTTGCACCGTTTGTGTAGTTTGCCGGTACTGTTAGACCAAACCCAACGGCAGCGCCTGGATAAGCTGTTGATGCTTAACCTTACTTGAGATTACCTAATTTAAGATTGCCTGATTAATTATTAGTGAGAAAAATCATGTCTTATTTATTTCCACCTAAAGTTGTGAGCGTACCTGTCGCTAATTCTGAGCTGCTTTTTCCTGTTCATAGAATTTACTGTGTTGGCCGTAACTATGTTGAGCATGCCAAAGAAATGGGCTGGACTGGTCGCGAAGCACCATTCTTTTTTATGAAACCAGCCGATGCCGTGCTGCCAGTCGCCTATGGACAAACCGGCGAGATGCCTTATCCCGGCATGACCAATAATTTGCATTATGAAGTTGAGCTGGTGGTCGCTATTGGTAAAGGCGGTAAAAATATTACAGTCGAAGCCGCTGCCGGACATGTCTGGGGTTACGCCGTTGGTTTGGATATGACCAGACGCGATTTGCAAGCAGAATCCAAAGACCAAGGGCGCCCTTGGGATACCGCAAAAGGATTTGATTTCTCTGCACCAATCTCACCGTTGCATCCGATTGCCGACACTGGCTGGATTGAGCAGGGCAATATCCATCTGGATGTAAATGGCGTACAAAAGCAAGACAGCGATATCAAAAAACTCATCTGGAATGTCGCTGAAGTGATTTCGACACTGTCTACGTTTTATGAGTTGCAAGAGGGTGACTTGATCTACTCTGGCACACCTGAAGGCGTCGGTCCGGTCAAGATTGGAGATTTGATGGAGGCAAGTATTGAGGGTCTGGGCGACCTCAAAGTACGCATGGCTAAAGCTGATTAGGGTGAGTAAGCTGCCTAAACGAACATCGATCTCAATATCAACCTTGATATTCAACCTTCATATCAACCTTAATATCAACCTTAATATCAAACTGATTATCCAATCCGATATCTCATGAAACTATATGGCTACTTTCGCAGTTCTGCATCTTATCGGGTGCGGATTGCATTGAATCTCAAGGGACTCGATTACCAATCGATACCTGTGCATTTGGTAAAAAACGGTGGTGAACAATTTTCTGAACAATTTCGTTCGCTGAATCCCGATGCCTTAGTACCCGCTTTTTTGCCAGATCAATCGACTGACGACAGCGGGGACACTGCATCCTCGCTGACAAACTCGCTTACACAGTCATTGGCGATCATAGAATATCTGGAAGAGGTTTATCCCGCGATTCCGCTATTACCAAAAGAGGCTATAGCCCGTGCCCATATACGTGCATTCGCGCTGGCAATCGCATGTGAAATCCACCCCGTAAATAATTTGCGGGTACTAAAATATTTGAGTGCAAACTTAGGCGTGAGCGATGAGCAAAAGACGGCTTGGTACAAACATTGGTGCGAGCCTGGATTGATGGTCTTAGAAAAAAAATTAGCAGGCGATCCGCGTACCGGGTTGTTCTGTTTTGGTGATACGCCAACGCTGGCAGATTGTTGTCTGATACCGCAGATTTTTAATGCACAGCGTTTCAATTGCGATCTTAGTCAAATGCCTACTTTGACAAAAATCAATCAGCATTGCCTCAGTATCCCCGCTTTTATCGATGCATCACCAGCGATGCAGCCAGACGCTGAATAGTTTTATTAAATAGCATGGCTGTCTGGGTTGGCTCGTTATTGGTCGGGAAATAAAAAAAGACTGCTGATTTACTCAGCAGTCTTTTTTTATTGAGGCCGTTATCTATACAGCTTAATTTGGCAGGTCTTGCTTGGGGAAGGCTACTCCCAAGGTATCTGTCAGAACCGAAATCAAAATAGAGCGGGTCAGTTTTGATTTGGTGGTATAGCCATCAATTGCCAATTCATGATTGACTACTTTTTCTGGCGCATAACCTGGTTGCCCGGTTCGCAGCACAATGCGCAGATTATCTCTTCCCAGCTCATTACGGATAACGCTCACCAGCTTCAGACCCGCATCCACGGTCTCCATTACGACATCAAGCAACACTAGCGCGATATCGCCGTGATCAACAATTACTTGTCTTGCTTCTCTTGCCGAATACGCGTGTAAAAATTCTAGCGGTCTACCATGTATTTGCACTCCGCTCAGCGCGAGCAAGGTTGTGTCATGCACGTTGCTGTCATCATCGGCGATTAGAATTTTCCAGGGAATCGCTCCCAATTTGGGGTCTTCGACGTCGCTATCTTCATCAAGGAAGTCGATCAAGTCATCATCGCTTTTGCTCACAGAGCAGCTAGATATCAAATCATCCAACAAGTAAGCGCCGACATCTGTTTTTTTTACTTCTTCTAATCCAATACCAGAGACCAGCCACTGATAAGGTATTGGCGTTTGCATGTGGGGTTGAACATGCATTTGAGCCAACAAGCCGGGCATCTTACTGTGTTGAGACTTCATCAGTTTTCTCCCTGTTGCTTGGGTTAAATTTTTTTCTTACTTCATCTTATGTGAAGCAATGACGATAATCAAGAGTAAGTACATTTTTTTTTAAAATGACAACTAAATTTCGCGTTTAGCATCAAATTTTTAGCATTGATTCAACATTATCAATGGAGCTGCGAGGAGCGGCGATAGGGTAACGAACATGGTACTGACATAGCTGAGGTACTTAAACCAGCTGTGACGCAGGTGTAAAAATATGATTTATCTTATTAAAGCGTCAGTCGTGATAATTCAGCTGAAGATTGATCGATAGGATCCGAACATATGTTGTCGCCAGCGACTGTTGCATTGCGGTGCGACTTGCTTCTACCTCTTCACCCGTTTAGACTCAGTTAAGTTTGCTACTAGAAGGCGCCGTACTTGTTCGATCAATATCTGACTATCAATCTTTATTGATGGCATTCATTTTTTTCTGGTTAATATTTCTCTTCGCAGAATTTTTATGCCACTCTCTCTTTTAACAGTTACTAGCTTTCTATCAGTCAGTATCAGTGCATTGATGGTGCTGGTACTGATGTACTTGCAGCATATTGGAGTTTGTAAGCGTGCGACTCGTTTTTGGATGATTGCTTATGCATGTGTCGGCGTTAGATATTTTCTCGGACTGATTGCGGTATTTCAACCTGCTGTATTTAAGCTCTCTTTGTTTCAGGACTCTTTATTCCAGCCCACAGTAATTCAAACTTATATCAGCGCGACCGGTGTCGATTTTTTCTTTATCGGGTTCGCTAGTTTTTTCTGGATGGGCACCCGTCTGTTTATTGATCTGCCCATATTTAGTAAGCGGATTATCGTTTGTTCTGGCGTTGTTTCGATCTGGAGTATTGGTACCCAATTAGTTTTTCCTGAATTGATCTGGCCTGACTTTTTGACGCATTTGTATTGCGGTGGATTACTTTTTGCGTCCGCACTTAGTTTTTTGCGTATGCATCAGATTAGGTCTAATTTGGGTCACCTTATTCTCTTTTTGCTGATCTTGATAAGAGGTACTCTATTTATTGGTTTTCCTGTTTTTTCGATGGAAGATATTTTTATCTTTTGGGATCTTGCTGCGACCAGTTTGATCGATCTCAGTATTGGGATGATGTTGCTGATCGCCGCAATTGTCGATCAGCAAAAAAATACTGAAGCAGCCCTGCACGCGATGCAAATAGAAATGGATGTGCGCAAGCATGCAGAAAGTGTTTTGCAAGAACGCAAGGCGCTGTTTGAGAAAGTATTCCAACTGGTACCTGTGACCTTGACCGTGACTAGGATGAGAGATGGTTATTACATTGACGTCAATCGTAATTGGAAGTCGCTTTCCGGCTGGTCCAGAGATGAAGTCATCGGTGTAACGTCTGCCGATATCAATTTATGGGCAGAGATTGAGCAAAGGAATAAATTAGTAGAGCTGATTAATCGAGATGGTGAAGTAAGGAATATGCACATATCCTTTCGTCATCAGGATGGGCACATTTTTCAATGCCGCGTTTCTGGTGCTAAATTTGAATCTGAAAATGAAACCTATTTATTAATAGCCTCACAAAATATTGAGCAGGAACTCGCAACCGAACATGCACGAGCTGATGCCGAACGCTTATTACGTGAAAACGAACATAAATATTCGACGATTTTTCAGTTGTCACCAATCCCTCTTGGCTTGGTCGATGTTGAGGCTAAGACAGTGATTGAGGTGAATGATATCTGGCTCAAGCAGTTTGGGTTCCCGCGCGATTTGGTGATCGGACGCACTGCAGTTGAATTATCATTTTGGGATAAGCCTGAGCAACGTACTGTAATGATGCAGCTTTTGTTAAATGAGGGTCGGGTAGATAGTTTTGAGATGTTGCACCGGCGTTACGATGGTCGAGTGTTGACTTGCCTGTTATCTGCGCGCTTGTTTGATATGGCGGGTAATAAAGTCTTCATCTTTAGTTTACTGGACGTTACCAGACAGTATCAGGCAGAGCAAGAGATACGTGACATGACCGTGCAGTTAGAGGCCCGCGTCCGGTTGCGAACCTTGAAGCTTGAGCAAGCCAATATCGAATTGGCGGAAGCTATGGAATCATTACGATATGCGCAAGATGAATTGATACGCTCTGAGAAAATGGCCGCCCTGGGTTCTCTAGTTGCCGGTGTCGCGCATGAACTCAACACGCCTATCGGTAATAGCGTCACTGTCGCCAGCACCTTACAGGATAAAACTAAAGAACTATTGAATGAGGTAGTGGCAGGAAAATTGCGGCGCTCTGGTTTGGACGAGTATTTGCAAAGCGCAACCACGGGCACTGCACTGCTAATGAAAACCCTTGGTATCGCGCGCGAACTTATACGCAGCTTTAAGCAAGTCGCAGTTGATCAGGCGAGTAATCAGCGACGGTTATTTGATCTAAAAACTTCTTTGGATGAAGTCATCACAACCCTGGCACCGATGTTTAATAAGCAGGAGCTGAGTCTGCTGACTGAGTTTAGTCCGGGCATTGTTATGGATAGTTTTCCCGGACCACTAGGACAGATATTAACTAATTTTATGAGCAATGCGCTCAACCATGGCTTTGATGGAATAGATAAAGGTGAAATTAAGGGTGAAATACAGATTACCAGCCGGCTGGTAGACGATCAGCATGTTGAAATTGTTTTTGCTGATAACGGCGTTGGTATTCCGGAGCTAGATCAAAAGCGCGTTTTCGATCCGTTTTTTACCACTAAATTAGGGCAGGGCGGATCAGGACTTGGTATGCATATTGTGTACAACCTGGTGACAGGTGTCCTGGGTGGCTCTATCCACCTCGATAGCAAAGTCGGTGAAGGAACTAGCTTTACTATCTTGCTGCCATTGTCCGCACCAGCGATGTCCTCTGATGTAGAGCCGGAAGTGATTGATCTTTAAGTCACACATCTCGTACCTCTTTCACACATTTTTCAGGCAGCTTATTCGTCTATTTTATTTGCTTAGCTAATTCGGCTATATTCTGCTTATATTAATATACTCATGGTAAGTATATTTATTTGTCCAAGTAATTACTGGTCAATTCAGGTATTTTCCATAAAACGCGGGGGAGTATATGATATTTGATGATGCTAAATCTGGTGCAAGTTTAGAAAAAGACCTTACCTCAGAGGTGTAGATATCTGGGGATGTAAGAACACACAGACACACAGATGCTGAGTATGTTTTCTTCCCCTCTCTATTTTTCCGCAACCCTGTTTTATTTTGATATTGCCGGGCGCTAATTCTCGGTAGCACCTTTTTTGAGAGAAATAATGAACCGTTTTTCAGTTGCATTTTTTTATCTGGTATCGACTTCACTATTATCAGCGACATCACTACCATCGTTTGCCGCAGATCAGTTGACCACGCTCAACCTCAAGCCTCACTTCAAGCCTGACCTTAAGCCCGACTCTAAAATCGCACAGCAATTCAAAGCAATCTACACAAAAGAAGCTGCGTGGCGGCAGGCGCAGACTGGTGAGTTTGACGAAGATAACGATCGTGGTGTCAGTTCAGGTTTACCCAAGGTCGGTGCTGTGGTACAGCACGCAAAGTTGGTGTATTGGTCGGATGTTATACGCCAGTTAGACAAGATCAATCCTCTAGCCTTATCGACGGAAGATCAGATCAATTACGCCGTATATCGCGCCCAGATCAAAGCCTTGCTGAATGACCAGATATTGATGGAATATCAAAAACCCTTGAACGCCGATTCTGCCTTTTGGTCCGACCTGACCTACGCCGCCAGAAAACCTTTATTCAGCTTGCTTGACTATCGTAATTACATCGCCCAGTTAAAAGATGTGCCCCGCTATTTTTCAGAAAATATTAGCAATATGCGGGCAGGATTGCAGCGTGGCTTTACGCCACCTAAAGTGACTTTGCTGGGACGCGATGCTTCGGTTGCGTCCGTGATCGACGCCAAGACGGTACAAGACACGGTGTTCTACACGCCGTTCAAGAACATGCCTGCGACACTTAGCGCGGATCAGCAAAATCAGCTACGTGCTGAAGGTATAAAGGTGATTCAGGATTTGGTGATTCCTGCCCATAAAGAGCTACTAGTTTTTTTGCAGACAGAATATTTCCCCAAAGCGCGTAATGAGCTGAGTGCCGAGAGCCTGCCAGATGGCAAGGCGTATTACCAAGCAAAGATACAAGAGTTCACCACACTGGATTTATCACCAGACCAGATACATCAAATCGGACTGACCGAGATGGCAAAAATTCGCCAGGAAATGTCAGCCGTCATTCAACAAACAGGATTTAAAGGTGACTTGCCTGCGTTCCTTACTTTTTTACGTACCGACCCTCAGTTTTATGCAAAGACGCCGCAAGACTTATTAATGCGCGCTGCCTATATCGCTAAAAAGTTTGACGGCAAAGCGGCTAATTTTTTCGGTTATTTGCCGCGTATGCGTTTTGCAATTACTCCCGTACCAGATGATCAGGCACCGTTTTATACATCGGGTCGTGGTGGCCCTGGCATTTATCTGGTGAATACCTACGACTTGCCGTCGCGGGCTTTGTATAGTTTGCCGGCGCTGACCTTGCATGAATCCGCTCCGGGCCACGCCTTCCAAATGCCGATCGCGATGGAGCAAAAGCATCGTCCAAAGTTTCGGCAAGGCTATATCTCAGCCTATGGCGAGGGCTGGGCTTTATATGCCGAGCGTTTAGGTACAGAGATGGGCATGTATGAAACTGCTTACGAAAGCTTTGGCATGCTCAGCTACCAAGCCTGGCGCGCCGCGCGTTTGGTGGTGGACACGGGTATCCATGCCAAAGCCTGGACTCGGGCGCAGGCACAAAGCTATTTGCATGAGAACACCGCCTTATCCGAACATGAAATAGAAACCGAAGTTGATCGTTATATCTCATGGCCAGCACAGGCGCTGTCATATTATTTGGGAGAGATGGCGATCTGGAAAGCTCGCCACAAAGCAGAGGCGGCCTTAAAAGATAAGTTTGATCTGCGTGCTTTTCACGACACGGTATTACAACTTGGCTCGGTGCCGTTGCCGGTATTGGAAGCACGGATTGATCGCTTTATTGCAGAAGGTGGGAAAAGTCCGTATGCCGTTAATGTGGATCATCCCGACGGCTAATAAAGCCAAGTTTAAAGCTGAAGTTTAAAGGTGATGTTTGCAGATGAGGCAGAATATACTCCCCATTAATTTTATTAAAAATAGCCGCCAGACCAGTAATTGTATGGACGATCTAAATATACTTAATAGGAGTATATATTTGTGCGAGTTGCGTTGTTAATGCTGAAGTTTAATAAATCGCTAGATGCTTGATCATGTTTACGATCAGATTGATCGCTGAATCTAGTTCTGAATTAGCTTTCTAATCTAGTCTCTCGTCAGAAATTGCCCCAGCCATCGCCGCATCGCCTGGTCATACACTCGATCCGCGATCCGGGCAAAACAGACCAACACCAGTAACAACAGCACACCAGAGAATGGCGCAAAGTCGGCAAGATCATGTAGCCCCATTTTTTTACTAGCGATGGTGACTAAAATAAATATCGGCACATGCAAAACATATATCGCGTAACTGATTGCCCCGAGAAAAACGCAGATTTTTTTCAGACCAAGAGAGCGAGGTTCGGATCTGGCGGCGAGCACAACAATCAAGGGAAATAAAATGAGCACCGCACCCAAGTCATACCAGGGACGGATGGCGTCAGTCGGTGTCACGGACAGAGTCAGCAGCGTCAATAAAAGTAGTATGGATGATGGAAGTTTAAAGTCCGCCAATACACGCCTTGATGCATCGCGCAAAGGAGCATCGTTACCCTGCGCACCACCTTGCACACCGCCTTGTACACCACTCAGCCGCGCAATCAATAGACCCATACAAAATGAATACAGTACTCGGGGTATTCCGCCCACCGCATGGGTCCACTTGTAACCTACATCGAGGCTGCCAAAATGTACCGTGCAAGCTAGCAAAGCGATGGCAGAAATGGCGATCGTTAATAGCAAGATGCTCGTGTTCAAAAAACGGTGCAAGACCGCATACAAAGCATTGGCGATAAGTTCAAAAAATAGCGACCAGGATGGCGCATTGATCGCATATAACTGGGGTGTAAAAGGTGAGGGCAGCAGCAATATCGCCAACCCCGAGTTAATCACTAAATCGCTGGTACTCCACTGTGCGGCATTCTTCCCTGCCAACACACTAGCCGCGAACGACACAATTCCCAGCACAGTGGCTAACGCGTACAAAGGGTAAAGCCGGATCAGTCGCAATCGCATAAACCCGCCGGCGGATAAACCATCGGCCAGCCGTTGCGAATAGGCTTTAGCGATGACAAAACCGCTTAAGACAAAAAATAAATCTACCGCCAGATAGCTCTCAGGGAAGTACACCTGACCAAAATAATCCGCAGTATGAAATAACACAATCAGCAAGGCGGCAACACCGCGTATGCCATCAAGCGTCTGGTATTTGTGGAGAGAAAAATCAGTCACGCTTTTGACCAACGTAATTTGCGCCAGGCCGTCTGTTGGCTAGTGTTAAGAAAAGTCCATGCAACAAAGCGACTTTGTTTTTGCCCCTGAACCATCGCGATGGTTTTACTGTCATGTACGCCAGCTTGTTTTAGTGCTGCATAAATACCCGGCAGGTTGGCTGATTTGGACACCAAACTACTAAACCAAAAGCAGCGCGTTGGTATCTGAGCGCTTTCTTTAATCATACGCTGTATGAATACCAGTTCTCCACCTGGGCACCAGAGCTCGGCATCGTGCCCACCAAAATTGAGTAATGGCGATGTTGTAGATGCTAGCGAGTTTGCTATGTTTACTGAGGTTATAGTGGGCGTACTTGCAGCTTCTTTACCAAGATTTTCCCATTTACGTTGCGTCCCGGCGCTAGCTTCTTTGACGGAGCTATGAAAAGGTGGGTTACATAAGCTCAGATCAAACCAATCATCATTGCTAACGACGCCTTTAAAAATCGTATTGGCCGAGGTTTGCAAGCGCAATTGTATTGTTGATTTCATCGCAGGATTTGCCTCTAAAATCGTCTGCGCATTGGTGATTGATTCCGAGTTGATATCAGTACCGACAAAATGCCAGCCATATTCCTTATTGCCGATCAGCGGATAAATACAGCTAGCGCCCACACCAATATCTAACACTTGTACCGCTGACCCTTTTGGTATTTTTCCAGCGTTGCCAGATGCCAGCAGATCGGCAAGATAATGCAGATAATCCGCGCGCCCTGGTATAGGTGGACATAAATTATGTGCCGGAATATCCCAGCCCTGAATACCGTAATAATCCTTAAGCAACGCTCGGTTGAGGGCTTTTACTGCGACAGGATTAGTAAAGTCTATGGTGGTTTGTTGATGTGTTTGCTGTTGCGGTTGTTGCGGTGTTTTTTGATGCGCGTTGGTGCTCACCAGCATTGCCAGCTCAGCATCCAATGGCGTCAATCTGGCAAAGTCATAGTGACCTTGATGTCGATTCCGTGGGTGCAAGTGATGGCTGCTATTGGCCGTGCCTGATGGTGGCGTAATTTTTATCATTGTAGGAGGAGTTTTTTAACCGGAATTTAATCCCAGTTAAGATTTTTCTTATTAATGTTCTGGTCGGTAGCGTGCTAACAGCTTAGCAAATTCCCCGTTCTTCACAATCGCATCAATCGCTTTATTAAGCTCACTCAGTTTGACCCGACCGTTTTTAGAGACAGCACATTTTGTGTTGAACTGCTTAATGATTAAAGGGGGATTGAGCGTAACAGAAAGATCGCCCAGCCTGAGATGTTCATTTAAATTTGACATGGTCGTCGTCATATAATCAAAGCGACCAGCCATTAACTTGCGCAAAGATGAGTCAATCGACGGGGCATCATCACGTAAAAAATTTTTACCTAATTCATTTTCTAGTTCGGGGTAAGTAAAGCCTAATACCGTACCTATACGCTTATTTTTTAAATCTTGGATAGAAGCAGGTTTAGGCACACTACTGACAGATATGACGATGTCCGCCATGGGAATAAATGACTGACTCCAATCAAAATCACCCGGCATCCAAGGCGGAATAAAGCCGCAAAGAATATCACCACTACCTGATTTTAACGCAGGAGAAAATCGCTTACGAGGCAGATCAAGAACTATGAGAGTACGCCCCATTTGCTCTGCCAATAGCTTCCCAAGATCGGTCTGAAAGCGTCCGACAAATGCACCATCGGCTGTTTTTTTGGTGATCTCTTCTTTTTCAATGACCACCAACTCGCCACCAAAGGCAGGCGCGGCAAATTTAGCAAAGAGAAGGAACAGGGTGAGCAGTGATATTCGGGAAAGAGCCATTTGATATCCGGAGTGACAATTGATCGTCTTACTCAAAATAGTTTAACTATGTCCCGATTACTATGTCACATCGCAATGCGCGACGCAACTTTGGATTTGCGTTGGAAGACCGACTTTTACCCGGGTGCTGGGCTTAATCAAAGTAATCGAACTATTTACGGAACATGATTTATGCTCCTAAATGTGCCAATGACGCAAAAACTTTGGAGCATACTGCAACTCTTTCATTTCATATTGACAGCAAAATTACTGGGAGTGTCTGTAGGCAAAAATCAGAATTTGTTGAACCACTGGAATAAAAATATGATTGTTGAGATTTTTATTGCGGTTTAAGAAATATGTATTGGTAAGCTCATAGCTGAGATTTGCCAAAAAGGATCTACTGGCGAAATCAAAATCATTGCTATAATTTCATGAAATATATTTATCTCAATTCTTTTTTTCGCGATTTCTACTGAGTTTTTCGTAGGTGATTCTGAAAATAGAAACCAAATCAATCAGAACGTTTTTGAAGGATCGTCATGAAAAGTATTGGATTTTTTAATAACAAAGGTGGAGTTGGTAAAACTACTTTGATATGTAATTTGGCGGCATCATTGTCAAAGGTAAAAAATCAGAAGGTATTAATTATTGATGCAGATCCACAATGTAATGCTTCGGCGTATTTGCTTAATGATGATGAATTGGAGGGGATTTTATTAGACGATACCCACTATAGTTTAGATTCGTTTTATGAACCCGTCCGTCGTGGGCAAGGATATCCAACAGAACTGCCTACAATTGTTAGAAGTACTAGATTCTGCGTTGATTTAATCGTTGGCGATCCTAAGTTGTCAATTCGTGAGGATTTATTAGCTACCGATTGGGCGTCAACAAAAAATGGAGATCCTAGAGGATTTCAAACTACATACGCGATCAAAGAATTAATTAGTCGCTTGGGAAACTATGATCTCGTGCTTGTTGATATGGGACCATCTTTAGGTGCATTGAACAGGTCAGTATTGTTAGCCGTAGACTATTTCGTCATGCCGCTTTCAGTTGATATTTTTAGTCTGATGGCAGTAGAAAATATAATTAAATCATTTCAAAATTGGATGACTGGTTTAAACGATGCAATTGAACGGCATCAAAAGCAAGAAGGTTGTGCATTTCAAATTCAAAATCATGATGTCAGTTGGAGTTTAAAATTTTTAGGATTTGTAATGCAGCAATATCAGGCGAAAAGCAAAGGTGGAACTCGCCAACCCGTCATGGCATTCGAGCGAATAATCGAAAAGCAGACAAAAGAAATTAATAATCTTTGCTTATTTTTCAATGTGAATCCAGAAATGGTTGATTTAGGTGTGATACCAACATTAAGTAGTGTAGTCCCGTTATCGCAACAAGCGCATGCACCGATTTTTGATCTTGGATCTAAAGACGGAATTGTTGGTTCTCAATATTCACGGGTTACAGAGGCAGGTGAATTTTTTCATAGTATTTCCCAAAAATTCTATGAAAGAATTTCTCAATGATTCATTGGCCAATTGAATTAGTGCAAGCAATAGGTAGAAGACGTTGCGTAATAGTCATTGGTGCAGGTGTTTCGAGAAATTCACAAAACATAGCTGGAAAAAGACCCGCAACGTGGGAGCAATTTTTAAAAGGATGCTCTCAAACTCTTGACAATACAGAGCATATCGATGAATTAATCAATAGGAAAGACTTCCTAACGGCTTGTGAACTAATCAAAAAAAGGCTTAAGCCAGACCAATTTATTGACCTAGTGCAAAAAGAATATCAAGGTCAAGGATACGGCCACGCAGCTATCCATGAACATATATTCAATTTAGACGCGTCAATAGTGGCGAGTCCAAATTTTGACAATATTTATGATACTTATGCCTCAAACACATCCAAGAGCACAATCATAATAAAAGATCACACTAGTCAGGACATTGCGAATTATTTGTTGGGGGGCGACGTACGATTGCTTCTTAAAACCCATGGATCTGCGAACACTCCCCAGGAGATAATTTTTACAAGAAATGATTATGCGAAAGCTCGTACAAAATACGTACTTTTTTATGAAATTCTTAAATCATTAGTGTTAACACATACTTTTTTGTTTGTTGGCTGTGGTACTGACGATCCAGATATACGTCTTTTGTTTGAAGATGTTCAGTTTGCTCATGGGCGCATGCCATTCCATTACATGACTTTACCGAGAGACGAAGTTCATCCCGCCGTGCTAGAAGTTGCGTCGGAATCTATGCGGTTAAAATTTATGGAATACTCCTCAGATAATGGTCATGAGGAATTAACAAATTCTCTCAAGGATTTAGTCAAATTGGTTGAAGACTTCAGAGGTCAAAAGGCAACTGACCTAAGGTGGTAGGTAAGCTGTTGATCACTCAATTTACTCTAAAAGTAAAATTTAGTGCGGACTGTGGAAATTGAATTGAATAGCACATTCAGTTTGAACGGCAAAAAATAAGGCTCTCACGAGGAGAGCCTTATTTTATCTATGCTGGCGGAGAAACGGGGATTCGAACCCCGGGTAGGCTATGAACCTACGCACGCTTTCCAGGCGTGTGACTTAAACCACTCATCCATCTCTCCGGATTTCGCATTGTTGCTCATTTGCGAAGCTCGCAATTATAGCAGATAAAGTTTTGGCAGCAAATGTTTTGTTCTGGCGCCCTCTGTCATAGGGAGGCAACTTTAGCTGGCGTGCTCCACGCTTGTTTTTTTATGATTATTGTCAGATTCCGATTGCTAAATTATTTCTATGCCAAGTAGATGCGCCTCTTGCTGAGGCTACCGTTATAATGCCGCTCCATGAACTTACTCAAAACGCTCGCCACTATTAGTGGCATAACCATGCTATCGCGGATCACTGGCTTGCTTCGTGAGGTACTGATTAATAGTGCTTTTGGTGCAGATGCTTTGACTGACGCTTACAACGCTGCGTTTCGTATTCCTAATTTTTTCAGGCGCTTATTTGCTGAGGGTGCGTTCTCGCAAGCCTTTGTGCCAATTCTGGCCGAATATAAGAATCAAAAAGGGGATGAGGCGACTAAAGAGTTGGTGGATGATGTCGCTACTGTCTTGACGTGGGCATTGCTTTTGACTTGCATCATTGGCGTGGTCGGAGCGCCAGTTTTAGTCTATTTGTTTGCCTCGGGATTTGCTGACAATCCTGTTAAATTTAATGTCACGGTGATGATGACGCGCATCATGTTCCCTTACATTGGGTTTATGTCCTTAGTGGCATTAGCGAGCGGGATTTTAAATACGTGGCGCGAATTTAAAATCCCAGCTTTTACTCCAGTGCTATTGAACGTCTCATCGATTCTAGGTTCATTGTATCTGGCACCTTTATTAGCGCAGCCGATTTATGCTTTAGCAATTGCGGTATTTGTCGGCGGTGTAATGCAACTGGCGATACAAGTACCGTCCCTGGTGCGGATCGGGATGTTGCCACGTTTTCATTTAAATCCTTTGTTTGGTTTGCGCGACCCTGGTGTGCGTCGTATCTTGCGGCAAATGGGACCGGCCGTATTGGCGGTTTCTGTCTCTCAGATCAGTGTATTGATTAATTCGACCTGGGCATCGCATTTGCGGGATGGCAGCATGTCTTGGTTGGCATCGGCGGATCGGTTGATGGAGTTTCCGACTGCTTTACTTGGCGTTGCACTAGGTACGGTTTTATTGCCTAGTTTGTCGAAGGCGAATTTTGATGCGGATACACATGAATATTCTTCTTTGCTAGATTGGGGTTTGCGCCTGACCTGTTTGCTGGCGATGCCTGCCGCAGTTGCGTTGGCGACGTTACCGGTTCCCCTCACAGCGACTTTGTTTAACCATGGCAAATTTGGTGCCGAAGCCGTGCATATGACCGCGCAGGCGGTAGCGGCATATGGCATAGGATTGACGGGATTGATCGTGGTTAAAATTTTGGCGCCGGGATTTTATGCGAAACAAAATATTCGCACGCCGATGAAAATTGCGGTGATCGTGATGATTTCTACCCAGCTGATGAACTTGCTATTTGTGCCCTACATACAGCACGCTGGCTTGGCGTTATCAATAGGCTTGGGTGCCTGGATGAATGCGACCTTGTTGTATATGGGCTTGCGGCGTCGGGGTATTTATGTGCCAGAAAAAGGATGGCTACTTTTTTTGGTGAAATTACTCGTGGCACTGGTGTTAATGGGTATCGTTGCAGTTTTGTCCGCAAATCAGTTTGACTGGATTGCTTTGCGTAGCAACGGGTGGATCCGTTTTGCTATTTTGCTGGGTATTATTTTGACCTGCATGGTGACGTACTTTGCTTCTTTGTTTGTAATGGGATTTCGCCTGAAAGATTTTCGTAAAAGCGAGCGCTGAAGCATAAACATGTGCATGTGTTAGCAGATGTATTGACGCATGTATTAGCGTATATCAAAGCGCATGTAAAAACGTCGCTCCAGTTTTTTCTGGAACGACGTTAGGTGAGACTGGTTAAGCGAGAATTGTTAAGTGACATTTACTAAGTGACCGCTAGTAAGTAATATCTACCAAGCGGTAGTCACTAATTGATCTGATGTAATTCAGATCAATCCAGCGGATTAGCTACCCAATCTATCCCACTTATCAATTGCGACTAGCAAGATTTCATCAATCTCGGCAAAACGATCGTTCAGCTTTTTGACTTCATCTGACGAATTATTTTTGTAGAAATCGCTATCAGCCAAAGTTTCAGTAATCGCTTCTTGTTCTGCTTCAAGCTTGGCAATGTAGGCTGGCAATTCATCTAATTCTTTTTGCTCTTTGTAGCTGAGTTTCTTTTTGGCTGCCAGTGCTACTTTCGGTTCTACTTTAACTTCTGATGGCGATGCATTCTTCACTTTTTTTGTGACGGGGACGCTATTGCGATAACGCTCCCAATCACTGTAACCACCAATAAATTCGCCCCATTGTCCATCGCCTTCTGCCACGATGACTTGTGTGACGACATTGTCCAAAAAGGTTCTATCATGGCTGACCAAGAAGACCGTACCATCGTAGTCTTCCAGCAGTTCTTCCAGTAATTCTAAGGTATCAATATCCAGATCATTGGTTGGCTCATCCAACACCAAAACGTTGGCTGGTTTGGCAAACAAACGGGCTAGCAGCAGGCGATTACGTTCACCACCAGACAATGACTTCACCGGAGAACGAGCGCGTTCTGGGGCGAACAAAAAGTCGCCCAAGTAAGACATCACGTGTTTGCGCTGGCCATTGATTTCGACAAAATCACTACCCGGAGAAATAGTCTCTGCCAAGCTCATTTCATCATCTAACTGAGCACGCATTTGATCAAAATAGGCGATTTGTAATTTGCTACCTTGTTTGATGGTGCCGCTGTCCGGCTCATCTTGCCCGAGAATTAATTTCAGCAGGCTTGTTTTACCCGCACCATTTGGACCAATCAAACCAATCTTATCGCCGCGCATGATGATGCTGGAGAAATCGGTAACGATGACTTTTTCGCCAAATGATTTGCAGACGTTTTCCAGTTCCGCGACGATCTTGCCTGAACGTTCGCCAGTAGTGACATCCAGTTTGACCTGACCTTGCTGATCCCGGCGCACGCTACGTTGCGCACGCAGATTTTCCAAACGTTTGACACGACCCTCGTCACGTACGCGGCGCGCTTTGACGCCTTTACGTATCCAGACTTCTTCTTGTGCTAAAAATTTGTCGAACTTGGCATTCTCAACTTCCTCATTTTCCAACTGTTCTTCTTTGCGCGTTTGATACGTCGTGAAGTTGCCGGGGTAAGAGGTAATTTTGCCGCGGTCTAACTCAATAATTCGTGTCGTGACATTATCCAGGAAGCTACGGTCATGGGTAATAAACAGCACGCTACCTTTGAAGTCGCGCAATAAAGCTTCTAACCATTGAATAGACGAGAAATCCAAATGGTTAGTCGGTTCATCCAGAAGCAACACATCGGGCGCACTGACCAAGGCACATGCTAGCGCGACACGTTTTTTCATCCCGCCAGAGAGCGTACTCATGATCGCATCTGCGCTCAGATTTAGCTTGTCTAAGGTAGTCTCAACCTTATTAGTCAGACTCCATGCATCTGCCGCATCCAGTTTGATCTGGATGTCATGCATACGCTCCATCAAAGCGTCATCATTGTCGCCACCAAACTGACCGGTCAGCTCTTCATATTCTTGCAAAAGCGCAGCCATCTCGCCCATACCGGATGCCACCGCATCAAAGACTCTGATGTCAGGCGAAAATTGTGGCTCTTGTTCGACATACGCGATCTTGATGCCTTGCTGCATGACGAGTAAGCCATCATCCAATTTGGACGTGCCCGCAATAATTTTGAGCAAAGAAGATTTGCCTGTACCGTTGCGACCGATCAGACCGACGCGTTCTGCGGTCTCAATAGAAAATTCTGCATGATCGAGCAGGGCGACGTGACCGAATGCCAATTGGGCATTGCTGAGAGAAATGACTGCCATAATTACCTGGTGAACAAAAAGATGAACTGATTAGAGCGTTTGCAGATGAGACAATTTTCTTAAATACGACCGAAATTGACGGTAATCTGCTGCAATTGGATGAATAAAGGCAGTATTGTACTTGAGTGCGTGACCTCATAGAGAAAGCGCACCTCTAAAAACAGCCGAATTGATTGTTCAGCCCCGCTCAGGTAAGATGCGGCTTCTTCCAAAGAGCAAGTAATACTCCAGCTCGATTAGCGTCTCTCCGTAGCACAATGGATAGTGCACATGCCTCCTAAGCGTGGGATACTGGTTCGATTCCAGTCGGAGGGACCAAAGCCATGCTGCATTATTCTCAAATCAAAAAATATCTGGTTGTAGTGGCGCAAACAATCACGCGTTGTCTATCATTCACCTATTTGCCATCCAAGCTCATTGGCATACTGTAATAAACTCAAATTCCGAGATATTATTTTTTATCTCAGAAATACAGTAAATAGTTTGGGATGATTGATTGCCGTCGCGTTGATGCATCGGCATAGAATTGGGCTCGGTGCTGACCTTGTCCTAATCGGGCAAGGCGCACCTGGCTGCCATCGGGCATATCGGTTGCACGTACAGCAGATATAGCTATCTTACGGCTGAAGTATTACGGCGTTATGACTAGGATCAAACTAGCTTCAAACTCAAAAGCCCGGCGTAATCACTATCGGATTAAACTTGTCGTAAGAAATTGGCAAAATAGAAATTTCTGCACGAAATAAATACAGGTATAACTAAAGTATTAAAATACTCGCCTGACATTTTTATATTAATTACAGAGAGAGACAAATGGCAAAAGCATCATTTCATTGGGACGATCCTTTATTGTTGTCATCGCAGTTGACTGATGACGAGCGCATGGTGCAAGAGGCTGCACGTGTGTATTGTCAGGAGAAGCTGGCACCTCGGGTATTGGATGCCTTCCGTAATGAGAAAACGGATCCGGCAATTTTTCGTGAAATGGGTGAACTGGGTTTGCTCGGTTCGACCATCCCTACAGAATACGGCGGTGCTGGTCTTAACTATGTTTGTTATGGTCTGGTGGCCCGCGAGGTAGAGCGGATTGACTCTGGTTATCGCTCAATGATGAGTGTGCAAAGCTCGCTGGTGATGGTGCCGATCAATGAATTTGGTAGTGAGGCGCAGAAGCAAAAATATCTGCCTAAGTTAGCTACCGGTGAATGGATTGGTTGTTTTGGTTTGACTGAACCTGATCACGGCTCTGACCCCGGCAGTATGGTAACGCGGGCGAAAACTGTCCCCGGCGGATACGCGCTGAGCGGTGCCAAAATGTGGATCAGCAATAGCCCGATCGCCGATGTATTTGTAGTGTGGGCGAAGACCGATGATGGTCGTATCCGCGGCTTTATTTTGGAAAAAGGCTGGAAGGGTTTATCCGCACCGGCGATCCACGGTAAGGTGGGTTTGCGTGCCTCGATTACCGGTGAAATCGTGATGGACAATGTATTTGTCCCTGAAGAAAATCTGATGCCGAATGTCGAGGGTTTAAAGGGCCCATTCACTTGCCTGAATTCTGCGCGCTATGGTATTGCCTGGGGTGCTTTGGGTGCGGCAGAATTTTGCTGGCACACCGCGCGTCAATACACGATGGATCGTATGCAATTTGGTCGTCCACTCGCTGCGAATCAATTGATTCAGAAAAAACTGGCTGACATGCAAACTGAAATCACGATGGCCTTGCAAGGTTGCTTACGTTTGGGACGTATGAAAGATGAGGGCATTGCTTCGGTGGAAATTACCTCGATCATGAAGCGTAATTCTTGCGGAAAATCATTAGATATCGCTCGTATGGCACGTGATATGTTGGGTGGCAACGGTATCTCGGATGAGTTTGGCGTGGCACGCCATCTGGTGAATCTGGAAGTGGTGAATACTTATGAAGGTACACACGATATTCATGCTTTGATTTTGGGTCGTGCCCAGACTGGTATTGCGGCGTTTTAAATTTCTTAGGTAGTTTTAGCGGAATGACGTTTGTGCTTAAATCTAGTTGAAGAAATCAGTAGTTGATATCAAAACCCGAGATCAAAACCCGAGATCAAAATCGAAAGCAGGTAACTAGCTTGTTGCCTGGTTTTTCTATTGTCTGTCCCGACAATTTTAGATGATGGATTGTTCTGAAACACCCCTTTATTTTTTCGTCAATTGTTGTCGTGAGTTTTTGGGTTAGGTGTGTGTAGCGCATATTCGGCAACTTTCGACTGGTTGGTCAAAAGGCAGAATGCTATCGCATCTGACCCTTTGACCTTTTATTCAATGTTGCTCTTCGTACTTGAATCCGTCGGGTGATTTTATAAGGCCGTGCGGAGCGCAAATAGTTCTGGGAACAACACGACATCCAACATTTTGCGCAGATAGCTGACGCCTGCTGTGCCGCCGGTGCCGACTTTGAAACCGATAATCCGCTCCACCGTAGTCACGTGGCGGAAGCGCCAGATGCGGAAAGCGGTTTCCATATCGACTAATTTTTCTGCTAGTTCGTATAGCACCCAATGTTGCTCTGGCTGCTGGTACACCTGTAACCAGGCGGTTTTGACGGACTCGTTTGGCTCGACATTAAGCGTCCAGTCTTGCGCTAAACGTGCTGCATCAATGGCAAATCCCTGGCGTGCCATGAGCATGATGGCTTCGTCATAGATCGAGGGCGCATGCAACGCATCGGACAAGCTGGTATGTGCTTCAGTATTGGTTTCATGCACGCTCAGTAGGCTAGCGTTTTTATTCCCGAGTAAAAATTCCAGCTCACGGTATTGATGTGACTGGAAGCCAGATGAGTTGCCCAGATACGGCCGGATGGCGGTGTATTCGCTTGGCGTCATGGTTGCAAGGACATCCCATGCATGCACCAGTTGGTCCATGATGCGGGCAACCCGCGAGAGCATTTTAAATGCCGGTGGTAAATCGCCAGCGCGCAATTGCGCGCGCACCGCGTGTAGTTCATGCAGCATTAGCTTGATCCAGAGTTCGCTGGTTTGATGCTGGATGATGAACAGCATTTCATTATGGTTGGGCGAGCGTGGATGTTGTGCAGACAGGATTTGATTCAGGCCTAGATAGTCGCCATAGCTCATGTCATTTTTAAAATCCATTTTGGCGCCATGCCAAGAGACGGGGCATTTGCCTTCAGTTGCGCTGGTCGTGCCGGGAGCTTGTTCTGTGCTGTCGTTATTGATATCGCTAGTCATAATGAGTGTTTTATTTAGTAATCGAGGAGGCGTTTTAGCTTGATATCGGATTGCTCAAGTTACTGCATGACGCTCTGCATTTAACTCATAAGCTTGCGATTCCAGAATATCGCGCAAGCCTTCAACTGCATCCCATACATCGACAAAACTGGTGTAGAGCGGGGTAAAACCAAAGCGCATGATGGCAGGCTCGCGATAATCACCAATAATGCCGCGGGCGATCAGCGCTTGCATTACCGCATAGCCGTGCGGATGGGTAAAACTGACATGGCTGCCGCGCCGCGCCTGATCGCGCGGCGTAACCAACTCCAAGGATTGATTGGCGCAACGTGATTCGACCAATTGAATAAACAGTTCGGTCAGCGCTAAGGATTTTGCACGGATCGCAGCCATCGAGGTTTTACTAAATACTGCCAGACCTGATTCCACCATCGCCAAAGAGACAATCGGCTGTGTGCCACACAGCGCTCTGCGGATACCCGGTGTGCCAACAAACGACGGTGCCATTTCAAATGGTGTTGTATGACCCCACCACCCAGACAGAGGATGAGAAAACGCTGCCTGGTGGCGCGCTGCCACCCAGATAAATGCCGGAGCACCTGGCCCGCCGTTTAAATATTTATAAGTACATCCCACGGCAAAATCCGCTTGTGCCTGATTTAATTCCACTTGCACCGCACCGGCTGAATGTGCCAGATCCCATAGCATTAGAGCTCCTTGTGCATGCGCGTGCGCAGTCACTGCGACCATGTCATGTAAATAGCCACTGCGGTAATTCGCATGAGTCAGCATCACGACCGCGGTAGTCTGGTCGATCGCCGCCGCCAATTGGTCTGGTGTGTCTACCAGTTTGATTTGATAACCACGATCCAGCCAGCGGGTAATGCCCTCCGCCATATAGATATCAGTCGGGAAGTTACTGCGTTCGGTGACGATGACTTTACGATCGGCTGTAACAGGATTGCTGGCCTGAAGATGCAAAGCCGCCGCCAGCGCTTTAAATAAATTGATCGAGGTCGAATCCGTCACCACCACTTCATCCGGCGCGGCGCCAATCAGTGGCGCCAGCATGTCGCCCAGACGAGATGGCAAATCAAACCAACCTGCTTTATTCCAACTCTTGATCAGATCATTACCCCATTCCTGACGGATCACTTCTTGCGCTCTGGTCAGCGACGCTTTTGGCATTGCGCCGAGTGAGTTACCGTCGAGATAAATCACGTCCTTGGGCAAATCAAATTCTTCGCGCAAAGTGGCAAGAGGATCTTGTACATCGAGGTCGAGGCAATGCTGGCGGTGTAGTGTGGTCATGGCGATTTAAAATGAGTATGGTTAAAAATTGAGCGAACGATGATTTTGACGAGAGCTTATTTTTGTAGCTATTTAAAGCGAACGAAGAATTGCACGAACTGGACTCGCATCCAGTCCCGCCAGTTTGAGTGGCAGAGCAATCAGCTCATAATCGCCCGCGCTGACCGCATCCAGCACGATGCCTTCTAAGATCGCCATCTGATGCTTTTTTACGGCCAAGTGGCAATCCATCGTTTTTGAATCCTGTGGATCGAGCGAGGGCGTATCAATCCCAATCAGACGCACGCCGTGGCTTGCCAACAGGTCTATAGTGGCAGGTGCAATATAAGGAAAATGATCATCCCATTCAGTCTGCGGTGCGGCAAAGTAAGTACGTAATAAAACCCGCGGCGGAGTACCCGCCAGTTGCGCCGCGATATGTTCAGGCTCTACTCGCTGACGGCCAATGCAATGGATGACGCGACAAGCACCGATATACGTCGTCAAATCAACTTGATCAATCGCTTTGCCAGCGGCATCGTAATGCGAAGGTGCATCGCAATGCGCACCCGTGTGAGTGGACATGCTGATCTTACTGACTTTGACCGGACAGCCGGCTTCAATTTGCCAAGTGGCCTCTGCCTTGTAAGCGGTGTCCCCTGGCCATACGGGCATACCGCTTTGCAGTGCAGGGGAGATATCCCAAATTTGTGGATTTTTTTGTTGCGGTTTTTGGTGATCAGAAGCTGACATCGATGTCTCCATCAGAGAAAAATATGCCAGTAAGTTTATTCCCAAATGAAAAAATTGTTCTTGCAAATTGAGGTGGTTAAACCCGCTTATGTAGAATAAACTGCGAAAAAATACTCAATTAATGATGGAATGTACGGAGATAGTCAAAATGCAGCTAGATGCAACGGATATTAAAATTTTGCACTACCTGCAAACCGACGGACGCATCAGCAATCAGGAGCTGGCTGACAAGGTGTTTTTATCGCCATCTTCTTGCCTGCGTCGGGTACGACTGCTGGAAGAAAGCGGCATCATCCAACATTACAGCGCCGTCCTCAATCCGACCGCGCTTGGTCTGGAGGTGGACGCCTTTGTGCAAGTCACCATGCGCCGCGATGTGGAGCAATGGCATGAAAATTTCACGCTTGCTTTACAAAGCTGGCCCGAAGTCGTCGGCTCTTACATCATCACGGGCGATGCTAATTATCTATTGCGGGTAAAAGCCCGTAATCTCAAACACTATTCCTCGTTTGTGCTGGAGCGACTGTATAAGACTACGGGCGTATTAGATATTCGCTCAAATATTGTGCTGCAAACTTTGAAGGACACCAGCGAGATTGCGGTTGATCTGCTGCAGTCAGAGAAGTAGCGAATTTGATGGCGCCATATGGTGATTTACAGATCGTGACCTACAGATTGTGATCGATCTAGGGCTAAATACTCAGGCACCCAACCAAGGCAAGCCTTTCTGGCACCAGCCGCCCAGCGTTTTGCGATGACCTTCGCTGTCTTTATCGCCTTCAAATCCTTCCAAGATATCAAAGCATGCGACGTAGCCGTTTTCAGTGGCGAGTTTTGCGGCATGGCGTGAGCGTACGCCGGACCTGCATAGGAAAAGGATAGTGGTATTTTTGTCTGCCGTTACCTTGGTTAATTCAGTCAAAAAGTCAGGATTGGGATTGCCGCCCGGATAGGTACTCCATTGCACGGTATGGTGTTGAGCATCGGGTAGTTTGACGCGACCAATCCAGTCTCTTTCTGCATTGGTGCGGACATCAACCAGTAAGACGTTGATATCGCTTGCTAACAGCGCAAAAGCCTCTTCCGGAGTGACCGCTCCTGCGTACGGCAGACTTTGTTCTTGTCCGCGTTGGCGGGCTGACGTGAGTAATGTAAGAGTTGTGCTTGTCATGATATTGAGCCTTGGTGTAAATCGTTCAACTTCAACAATGGATGTACTAAACCAGATTATGTACCGCTGGTTTGAGAACGAACGCTATGTTAACTGAGCAGAGTAATAAATTTTGATCATGCTTCATGCGGGTGCAATTTTAAGTATTTTTTATAAAAAAGCGTTAATTTGGTGCGCTTATGATTTTATGTTTTAATTTGGTGCAAAATTTGTTAGATGAATATGTCTTGTTTGATCATGTTGTCAGAAAATTTTTAGAAAAAACAAAGATTTAGCATCTTCAGTCACCGCAATTTCTTTCCCTAAATGGTGGCACGGATTCTGCTATTATCGATTGCGAGTTGCATTATTGACTTGGTGCAGAAGGTTTTTATCTGTTGTAGCGTGTTTTAGTGTGTTTAGGCTGCTGTCGTTTTTCTGGCGCGGCTTCTTATAGAATAACAACGCAATGATAGACGCAAAGAAGAATGCACCATTTCAAGGTGTCAGTTAAGAATTGGCTTAGTTGATTGATAGTTAATCGGTAGGAATTTAGCGGTAAGAATTTAGCGGTAGTAAGTTAGCCGAACTAAGTTAACCGTTATTCAGTCGATGGTTGGTCGATAGTTGGCAAGATAGCTCAGCATTTTCCGAATTTATTTTTAGCTTTATTTGAGGAGTTTCACATGGCAATGACAGCCGCAGAAGTCTTGAAAATGGCGAAAGACAACGAAGTTAAATTTGTTGATTTTCGCTTTGCAGATACAAGAGGCAAAGAACAGCACGTCACGGTTCCAGTTTCCCAGTTCAGTATGGATAAATTCGAATCCGGTCACGCGTTCGACGGTTCGTCAATCGCAGGCTGGAAAGGGATTGAAGCATCCGATATGTTGTTGATGCCGGACCCTGCTACTGCCAACATTGATCCGTTCATGGAAGAAACAACATTGTTTATGCAATGTGACGTGATCGAGCCGACAGATGGCAAAGGTTATGACCGTGATCCACGCTCCATCGCCAAGCGCGCTGAAGCCTATTTGAAATCCTCCGGTATTGGCGATGCCGCCTACTTTGGTCCAGAACCAGAATTTTTCATCTTTGACAGCGTACGCTGGAAAATCGATATGTCCGGCTGCTTCGTGAAGATTGATTCCGAGGAAGCATCATGGACTACAGGCGAAAAACTCGAAGGTGGCAATACTGGCCATCGTCCGACAGTTAAAGGCGGTTACTTCCCAGTGCCACCAGTCGACAGCTTCCAGGACATGCGTTCTGAAATGTGCTTGATCCTGGAGTCTCTGGGCATTCCAGTTGAAGTGCATCACCACGAAGTTGCTGGCGCTGGTCAAAACGAAATTGGTACTAAATTCTCTACTCTGGTAGAGCGCGCTGACTGGACACAAAACCTGAAATACGTTGTATGGAACGTGGCGCACACCTACGGTAAGACAGCGACTTTCATGCCAAAACCTATCGTTGGCGATAACGGATCTGGTATGCACGTCCACCAATCCGTATGGAAAGAAGGTACCAACCTGTTTGCTGGTGACGGCTATGCTGGTTTGTCTGACTTTGCTCTGTACTACATCGGCGGCATTATCAAGCATGCACGCGCTTTGAATGCGATTACTAACCCAGGTACTAACTCCTACAAGCGTTTGGTTCCAGGTTACGAAGCACCTGTAAAACTGGCTTACTCTGCTAAAAACCGTTCTGCTTCTATCCGTATTCCTTACGTATCGAATCCAAAAGGTCGTCGCGTTGAAGCACGTTTCCCAGATCCACTGGCTAACCCATACCTGGCATTCTCTGCCTTGTTGATGGCTGGTTTGGACGGCGTTCAAAACAAGATACATCCAGGTGAAGCAGCATCTAAAGATCTGTACCATTTGCCACCAGAAGAAGACGCGTTGATCCCAACAGTCTGCCATTCATTGGAACAAGCATTAGAAGCGCTGGACAAAGACCGTGAGTTCTTAACACGCGGTGGCGTATTCAGCGACAGTATGATTGATGCTTACATTGAACTGAAAATGCAAGATGTACAGCGCATGCGTATGACCACGCATCCTGCTGAGTTTGATATGTACTACTCTTTGTAATCGGGTACATGCCAATTCAAGCTAATTAAAGCAATTAGCAACGAAGCCAAAAGCGGAGAAATTTCTCCGCTTTTTTTATGTCTTTTTAGCTTAAGTAGGACGAAATTTCTCTTACTTCAAAAATATACTCACTATGGGTATATTTTTATTGTCCATATAAAGTATGGACAATCGACTATAAATTAAGAAAATAAGAGGGAGTATTTAAAAAATACCTCTTTATCGATATGCTGATAACTTAAATGTCATGTTTATTAAGTAATTTATTGTAAGCATTTACAGATGGTAATTGTGCTGGGCGCTTGCTTGGAATACACTAAAGACGTTATTGACTGACCTATAGATAAAATGAATCGACTATTGAGTGGCCTAGCTTTACTGGCAGTTTTTTTTGCACCGTCCGCACATGCAGATGCGGATGTGTTTTTGTGCGTCGATGCTAATGGCAATAAAGAGTACAAAAACACTGGCGAAACTAAAGGTTGCAAGCGAGTTGAGTTGCCCGGCATTACAGTCGTCCCTGCGCCAGCATTTATGGGGACAAAAAAAACAGCGTCAAAATCAGCATCCTCACCTTCGGATTTCCCCAAGGTAGATGAGAGTACTCAGAAAGCACGTGACTCTGATCGAAAACAAATTCTGCAAGATGAGTTAAAAACGGAAGAGCAAAAATTAGCTGCATTGAAAAAAGATTATAACAACGGTGAGCCAGAACGACGTGGTGATGAGCGAAATTATGCCAAGTATCAAGAGCGCACTAATATGATGAAAGACGATATTAGCCGCACCGAAAAAAACATCGAAGCACTGAAACGAGAGCTCAGTAATTTAAAATAAAGAGCCGGTGTCTGAATAAAAAGACATTTCAGGCATGATGCTTGCGTAACAAGGTCGCACTAGGCGGCCTTTTTTTATGGACTATCTTGAAAACACCAATGACCTCTTTTGCTGGACTCGATTTGCTGACCTCGGCCGTCATTGTGCTGGATGCAGATAGTTATATTTTATATGCCAATGCGTCGGCAGAGAGTTTGCTAGAGAATTCACTCAAGGCCTTAAATCAACAAAAATTAAGTGATTTGTTTTTAAACGGTAATGAGCTGTTAGAAGTATTTGATCAGGCAGTCGCACATCAGTTCGGGGACAAGCGCCAAGATTTAACTCTGGTGCGGGCGGGCAAAGATCCATTGCATGTACACAGTATTGTCACTGCATTGGACAATCCCGATAATCCGGTATTAATCGAGTTGCGCGAGAACGTACAACAGCTCAAGCTGGATCGCGAAGAACGTATGCAAGACCAGAACCGAGCGAATAAAGAATTGATTCGCAATCTGGCCCATGAGATCAAAAATCCCCTCGGCGGCATACGTGGCGCCGCGCAATTACTAGAACTTGAATTGCCCGAGCGTCAGCTAAAAGAGTTGCGCGAATATACCCAGGTCATTATCAAAGAAGCCGATCGTCTGCAGACGTTGGTTGATCGTTTGCTGGCACCGCATCGTTTGCCGCACATCGTTGGCGATGTGAATATTCACGAAGTTTGTGAGCGAGTACGCAGTTTGATTTTTGCTGAATTTCCGCAAGGCTTGAGTATTAAGCGTGATTATGATTTGTCGATTCCTGAGTTCCGCGGCGATCAGGAACAACTGATTCAAACCGTACTCAACATTGCCCACAACGCAGCGCAGGCTTTAAGCGAGCGCATCAAGCGTGGCGATGCCGAGCTGACATTTAAGTCGCGTGTGGTGCGCCAGATTACTATTTCCAAGATACGGTACAGGCTGGCATTAGATTTGCATATCATCGATAACGGACCAGGTATTCCAGCCGAAATCATCGATCGCATTTTTTACCCCTTGGTATCGGGACGTGACGGTGGTAGTGGATTGGGACTGACACTAGCGCAAACTTTTATCGAGCAACACATGGGCGTGATCGATTGTGAAAGTCGGCCTGGGTGCACGGATTTCCGGATTTTGATTCCACTACCTTGATAGAGGATCGTGGAACGTTGGTGGTGCCACAAGCGCCGCTACCTAATTTGCTTTAATTTTTAATGCGGGACAAAACGATTATATGAAACCAATCTGGATAGTTGACGATGACGATTCAATTCGCTGGGTGCTTGAAAAAGCCTTAGCACGCGAAAATCTCACGACAAAAAGCTTTACTAATGCGCGTGATGCGATGGCTGCATTGCAAAGCGATACGCCACAGGTTTTGGTCTCCGATATCCGTATGCATGGCGCTTCTGGCTTAGAGTTATTGCAAGTCGTTAAAGCAAAATTCCCTGGTCTACCGGTGATTATCATGACCGCGTTTTCGGATCTGGATTCGGCCGTAGCGGCGTTCCAAGGTGGTGCGTTTGAATATCTTGCCAAGCCATTTGATCTGGACAAAGCGGTTGAATTAATTCGTCGCGCCTTGGATGAAAGTTTGCGCGAATCGAATGTAGAGCAAACCATTTCGGAGACGCCAGAAATCTTGGGACAAGCGCCCGCGATGCAAGATGTTTTCAGAGCGATTGGCCGCTTATCCCAATCGAATGTCACAGTCTTGATCACTGGCGAATCAGGTAGTGGAAAAGAATTGGTCGCTCGGGCTTTGCATAAACACAGCCCCAGATCAGCACAGCCTTTTATTGCGCTGAACACCGCCGCGATCCCTAAAGATTTATTGGAGTCCGAATTATTCGGACACGAGCGCGGCGCATTTACCGGTGCGCAAGCGACCCGACGCGGACGCTTTGAACAAGCCGAAGGCGGCACCTTATTTTTAGATGAAATTGGTGATATGCCCTTTGATTTGCAAACACGGTTACTGCGGGTTTTGTCAGATGGTCATTTTTATCGTGTCGGCGGACATCAACCGATGAAAGCGAATGTTCGTGTGATTGCGGCAACGCATCAAAACTTAGAATTCCGCGTCAAGGATGGCTTGTTTCGCGAGGATTTATATCACCGTTTAAACGTGATTCGCTTACGCTTACCCAGCTTGCGCGAACGACGCGAAGATATTCCGCTACTGACTAAATTTTTCTTAGCGCAAAGCGCCAAGCAACTTGGCGTAGAAGTAAAGCGGATGTCAGAACCAGCATTGCAATTTTTGTCTGGATTAGAGTTTCCGGGTAATGTGCGGCAGTTAGAAAATTTGTGCAATTGGATTACGGTGATGGCACCGGGGCAAACGGTAGAGGTGCCAGACTTACCTCAGGATTTATTGCCAGTTCCTGTACCTGCTGCGGCACCGACACAGCATGCCATAAGTGCCATATATCCCAACAGCGAATTGTCGCGTCAAGGTGATGCCAGCAGTGTTTTAAATGGAAGTGGTTTGGTTGGCAGCAGTGCAGAATCGCAGCAACACAAGGCAGATAATTGGATGAGTTTGTTAGAAGCCGAGGCGACAGCAATGTTGACGCAAGGCCAATCCGATGTGATCGATAAGTTGGGTCGTAGTTTTGAATCCGTTGTGATTAAGGCGGCACTAAAACATACACATGGTAGAAAAAATGACGCGGCAATTCGGTTGGGAATAGGGCGCAACACGATTACAAGGAAGATTCAAGAACTTGGCATTGATGGTGCTAAAGACGAATAAAAGTTTGAGCAATCTTCCAGTCTTTACGTATCGAGTTGGAAGCAGTTAATTAATATACTCCTAGTAAGTATTTTTAGTTGTCCTAGTAAAACCTGGTCGATTGAAGGTTTTTGATGAAAAATAGGGGGAGTATATTGAGGTTGCCTAGATGTTGACTTGTACAAATGCTCTGTGAAGTGATGGAAATCTTTCTGATCTGGAGTCAATAAATACGTCTCTCTGTGATGCTACAGGTAGGCGTTTTTTTATGAGTGAGAATATGATGATGTCCGACGTGCGCCCTGTAAGTCTTGACGACGCTGAAGCAATTTCTAGGATTTACAACCATTATGTTGTGACGACAGAGATTTCTTTTGAAGAGAGTGAGGTCGGTTCGGCTGAAATGTCGGATCGCATTGTTGAGGTAACGCAGAATTTTCCGTGGTTAATCCTTGAGCGTGATGGCGTTATGCTTGGTTATGCATACGCAACAAAATGGAGGGCGCGCTCAGCATATCGATTTTCAGCAGAGGTTTCTGTCTACCTGTCACCGGAGGCGCGTGGTCAAGGGGCGGGTACGATTTTGTATGAAGCCTTGTTGAGTCAACTAGCTAAGCAGGGTGTGCATACGGCAATTGGTGGTATCGCTTTACCCAACGAGGCGAGCGTGCATTTGCATAAAAAATGTGGATTTAAGCAAGTGGCACAATTTGCACAGGTCGGTTTTAAGCATGGGCGATGGATCGATGTTGCGTATTGGCAGAAGCAGCTTTGATTTTAGGACTCTTACAAAATCCCGCAAGCTACCTTGTAAATCCTGGCAGAGCTAAATTTTTATTGTTCGCCTTTGTTTGAATGTACGTTCGTGCAATGGCAGCGTGCTTTTTTGATCTCGCAGAAAATTTAATGTCTTTCGGTATCTTATCGGAGTATGATTTTCGATAGTGAGAGCAAAATAAAATCCTCACATCAAATGAAGGCGGCAATCGCTTTCCTTGTGCATATAAATTCAATAATGAGCTGTAACAGTTCCATACTGTCGTTAAAGGAGATGCTATATGAATTTCGACGCACTATTCCAGCAACAAAATGCGCTGCCTACGATTCCTAAAGTCGTTCAAGAAGTCATTGATAGTTTTAATAATGAAGACGTATCAATTGATGAGATTGCAAAAAAATTAGCCGCTGACCAAGTCTTGAGTGCAAAGTTATTACGACTGGCAAACTCTTCTTATTATCACTCATCAAGAACCATAGGTACCGTGGATGATGCTGTCTTGATGCTGGGTTTTATGGCAGTACGTACACTGGTTGTCAGTAGCGGTTTGACCGGTGGTTTTAAGGCGATGCCAGGTGTGGATTTAAAGCAATTCTGGCGTTATAGCTTGCATACCGCCGTGATCGCAAAGTGGCTTGCAAAACAAATTCGGGGTAATTCGGATTTTGCATTTACCGTCGGGATGATGCATGCGATTGGTCAACTGGTAATGCATGCAGCAATGCCGGAGCAAATGCTGCAAGTTGATAAAATCGCCGGGACTTTAGATTCTCGCAGATTGAGTGTTGAGCACTCTTCGTTTGGATATGATTTTTCTGACGTAGGTGCAGAGCTGGCAAAGCGCTGGCGCTTTCCGGATAATTTTGCGACTGTGATTAAGGCTTTCCCAGAGCCGCTAGAACATGTACCTTTTGAGCCAATGGCAGCAATCATCCACATTGCGGCCTGGCGTTCACGTGCGCAGGAAAATAATTACTCGCAAGAAGAGTTAGACGCCACTTTCCCAGCCGAGGTGGCGAAAAAACTCGGCATTTCGTCTAACGCCATATGGAATGACATGCCGACTTTGACTGAGCTAAGCGAGGGGATGGAAGACTTAATTGCTTAGTAAATTGCTTAGTAGTTAGATCATAAAATCAGATTGTAAAATCAGATCACAAATCAAAAGCAAATTTTTGAAAAAAACGGACAGATTGAATCTTCGATCTGCCTGTTTTTATACGTAATGATGATTGCGTGATTAGTTTGAGGTAATCCGTTTTTGCATGTGTTTTTGCATATCTAGGGCTAGCGCTTCAGCGACTCTGATGCCATCAATTGCCGCTGATAATATGCCACCAGCATAACCCGCGCCTTCTCCTGCGGGATATAAACCTTTTGTATTAATGCTCTGCAAACTCTCATCATCGCGTTTTATCCGGATCGGTGATGACGTTCTTGTCTCGACGCCCGTGATGATTGCGTCCTTCATCGCAAAGCCGCTAATTTGCTTGTCGAATGCCGGGATCGCTTCTCTTATAGCCTCTATGGCAAATTCAGGTAAGGCTGCGGCCAGATCACATAAGGTAATGCCCGGTTTATAGGATGGCTCTACGCTGCCTAATTCTGTTGAGGGCTTGTTAGCTAAAAAATCGCCGACCAACTGTCCTGGAGCATTGTAATTTTCGCCCCCTAAATGGAATGCCAGAGATTCTAGTTTTCTCTGGAAATCAATACCGGCTAATGGATGTTCCGGGTAATCGGTTGGAGTAATCCCCACAACAATGGCGCTATTGGCGTTGCGTTCATTGCGAGAGTATTGACTCATGCCGTTGGTCACGACATGACCCGGTTCGGATGCTGCTGCTACCACAGTGCCGCCAGGGCACATACAGAAACTATAAACGGAGCGTCCGTTGCTTGCATGATGTACCAATTTATAGTCGGCAGCCCCCAGAATTTTATTGCCTGCATTCGGCCCGAAGCGGGCTTTGTCAATAATGGATTGCGGATGTTCAATGCGAAAGCCAACGGAGAATGGCTTCGCCTCAACATAAATTCCACGCTGATGTACCATTTTGAAAGTGTCTCTTGCGCTATGTCCTACAGCCAAGACGACATGATTCGTCGCTATATATGAGCCATCGGCCAGATGCACGCCGTTGATCTGACCATCTGTAATTTCAATGTCGCTGACTTTTTGTTCAAAGCGAATTTCGCCACCTAGAGATTCGATATTGGCGCGCATTTCTTCAATCATCTTTACTAATCGAAAAGTCCCGATATGTGGCTTGCTGACATACATGATTTCTGGCGGCGCGCCGGCAGTAACAAATTCAGTTAATACCTTACGTCCGTAATGCTTGGGATCTTTGACTTGGCTCCAGAGTTTTCCATCAGAAAAAGTGCCGGCACCACCTTCGCCAAATTGCACATTCGATTCTGGTTGCAGCTCACGCTTGCGCCATAGACCCCAGGTATCTTTGGTACGTTCACGAACATTTTTTCCACGCTCTAATACGATGGGGCGAAATCCCATCTGCGCCAAAATTAAAGCAACGAACAAGCCGCAAGGGCCAAATCCAATCACAACAGGGCGTACTTCCGGGGCGGTCTTCGCTTGAGTGACAAAGTGATAGCTGGTGTCTGGCGTGATGCCGATATTGGGCTTGTTCTTTAACAGGGACAATAATTGCGCGTCTTTAGTCGTTTCGACGTCTATGGTGTAAATCAAGACAATGGCAGATTTCTTGCGGGCATCGTAGCTTCTGCGAAAGACAGTGAAGCTGACTAGATCACTTTCAGTAATATCTAAACGCTGCAAAATAGCTATCTTAATAGCGGACTCAGGATGATCGAGTGGGAGTTGTATATCAGTCAAACGTAGCATTTACGGCATTCCAGGTAAATAAAGAGCCTTCTGTATAGCAAAGACCAAACCAACATTTTACTCTCCGCATCAGGGTTAAAACCAGTTGCAATGACTTTGTATTTGAAAGTCCTTGCCAAAGGGAGGATAGGTTTGCTATAGTTCGGCTCCCGTCGAGAGGCGGGGAAATAGAGGTAGAAAGACAGTGAAACACGAGAAGTGAGTACG